>JAAFHN010000354.1 GCA_013298415.1 Comamonadaceae bacterium | reverse complement strand
ACCCAACGAGAACCCTAACGAAGTGCTTGCCATCGACTTTGACGATGCCGAGCTTTGGGAAAACCGTGCCCTGGGCGCAGACGAGCAGGCTGTGCAACGCGCTGCGGGCGAAGCGTAAAAGCTGGACGACATCACCGCCATGCAAAGCATCTCGATTCGCCTGCCCGTGGGCTTGATCGAAGGCTACAAACAAGCCGCCAAACTGCTTGGTAAGGGCTACCAGCCACTCATGCGCGACGCGATGGAGCGATCCCTCGCCACCTACATCAACCAAGCGATTGCTGAACTAGAAGTGGCGCGCGGGCAAAGGGCTGCAAGGGTGGAACGGCAGGCTGCGGGACTTCGATGAGCGTCGCAGCGCGTCAGTCATTTTTGATCACTAATGTGTAGCAATGAAGCGAACAAATACTAGGACAGAGGGCCAAATGAATTCAAAAATCCAAGCAAACGCCCATCGCGGCAGCAGCTTTGACGACTTCTTGAGAGAGGAGGGCATCTACGAAGAGGTGCAGGCTAGCGCCGTTGACCCTTTGGTGCCCTGGATGCTGCGGGCTGAGCATGAGTTGAGCTCTAAGTGGTTTAGTCCTCGATGACTCTAAGGGTGAGCTTCACAAGCGATGAATCGCAAACCTCACCAAACCCCCACATTCACCATCGAAACCCAGGGCTCTGCCGGTGGCAACGGCTGGCCGATTTGCAGCAGCTCGATGCTGATGCGGTCTGGGCTGCGGACGAAGGCCATTCTTCCGTCTCTTGGGGGGCGGCTGATGGTGACGCCTGCCTTTTGCAAGCGCTCGCAGACGGCGTAGATGTCGGAAACGCCGTAGGCGATGTGGCCGAAATTGCGGCTTGCCCCAAGGTCTTCTTTGTCCCAGTTGTGGGTGAGTTCGATGGCGTTGGCTTCGTCGCCTTCTGCGCCCACGAAGGCAAGCGTGTAGCGACCTTGGGGGTAGTCGTTTTTGCGCAGGAGTTTCAAGCCGAGTTTGTTGACGTAGAAGTCGAGTGATTCTTCCAAATCGTTCACGCGCACCATCGTGTGCAGGTACTTCATCGTGGGTGCTTGGGATGGCGTGGTGTCGCTCATGGTCTGTGCCTCATCAAGGTGCTTTTGCCAAACAGGCTTTCTACCAAATCCACGGCAAGCAATGCGGTTTGGTTTTGAACGTCATACGCGGGGTTTAGCTCCACGATGTCGAGCGAGGCGAGCCGCCCGGTGTCTGCAATCATTTCCATGCACAGTTGCGCTTCGCGGTAGGTTGGGCCGCCGCGCACGGTGGTGCCCACGCCGGGGGCATCGGAGGGGTCGAGAAAGTCCACGTCCATGCTCACGTGCAGGTGGGTGTTGGCATCCACCAGGGCGAGTGCCATGTCCATCGCGTGGCGCATGCCGTTTTCATCGATGTAGCGCATGTCAAAGACCTCGATGCCTTGATCGGCCACCAGCTTTTTCTCGCCCACATCCACGCTGCGAATGCCGATTTGGCGGATGACTTTGGGGTTGATGGCGGGCGTGTGGCCGCCGATGCCGGTGAGTTCAGCTGGCCCAATGCCACACAGGCAGGCAACCGGCATGCCGTGGATGTTGCCACTCGGCGTGAGCGCTGCGGTGTTGAAGTCTGCATGCGCATCGAACCACAGCACGCGTAGCTTTTTGCCGACCGTGCGGCAGTGCTTGGCCACTGCGCTGATCGAGCCAATGGCAAGGCAATGGTCGCCACCCAGCATGATGGGCAGCTCGTGTGCTTGCAGGCTCGCATACACGGCTTCGTGTAAGACAGTATTCCAGGCCACCACTTCGGGCAGATGGCGCAGGCCTTGGGTGTTGGGCAGCCAAGGGTTGGCGGGGCCTTGCAGGTTGCCGCCATCGGTCACGTTCAGGCCCAGACCACGCAAGGCCTCGGCAATGCCCGCCACGCGCAGCGCCTCTGGCCCCATGCTTGCGCCGCGCGCGCCCGCGCCCACGTCGGTGGGTGCGCCAATCAGGCGAATGTTGGCAAGTGATGCACTTTGTGTCATACTTCAAAAAACATAGCAATAAATTGAATGAATACGAGGACAGATGTGGGTTTTGATCAAAAAAAGCGACTTGCGGGCGCTTTGAGAGCCCCTGCGGCGGCAACAAAGCCCTTTCGGCTGCCGCCTCTCGAAATCCGTCACTGCCCATTGTGCGCGAGCGCCCTAAGCCGCGCTGCCTGGTGGATGTGAATTTGGCATGCAGTATTTACTGAATCTTTTGGCTGCAATTGCGCTGCTCGTGTGGGGCACACACATCGTGCGCGCGGGCGTGCTGCGGGTGTATGGCGAATCGCTGCGCAAGATGCTTGCCACCAGTGTGAGATCGCGCTTTGTGGCGCTGTTGGCGGGCGTGGGCGTGACGGGCATCGTGCAATCGGCAACCGCTACGTGTTTGATTGCGTCTAGCTTCGTGGGTAAATCGCTGATGGGCGTGGCCCCGGCGCTTGCGATCATGTTGGGCGCAGACGTAGGCTCCGCCCTGATCGCGGTGGTGTTCAGCTTTGATTTGAGCTGGCTTTCACCTTTGCTCATCTTTGTTGGCGTGGTGCTCTTTGTGCGCAGCCCGCAAAGCACCCAGGGGCGGCTGGGCCGCGTGGCGATTGGCTTGGGGCTGATCACGCTGGCTTTGCAGCTGATTTTGGCGGCCACGCAGCCCTTGGCCAAAAGCCCGGCAGTGATGGCACTCTTGGCTGCGCTGCCCAACGAAATTTTGGTGGAGTTGCTGGTGGGTGCGCTCTTGGCGGTGCTTTGCTACTCCAGCATGGCGGTGGTGCTGCTGGTCGCCGCGCTGTCTGCCACGGGTTTGATTCCCGTGCCGATTGCGCTGGGTTTGGTGCTGGGGGCCAACGTGGGCAGCGGCGTGCTGGCCATGCTTGCCACTTCAGGCAGCGAGGCGCTGGCGCGGCAAGTGCCGCTGGGCAATGCACTCTTCAAGCTCACTGGTGCACTGGTGGTGGCGGTATTGCTGCCTGCATTGATGCCTTGGGTGCTCCAAGTCACTGCGAACTTATCGAGCTTCATTGGCCTCAACCATTTGGGCGGCAACGCAAAAACCGTGGTGCTGTTTCACCTGCTCTTCAACCTGTGTTTGGCCGTGCTCTTCTTGGGCCTGACGGGTGTGATGGCGAAGATCGTGGCGCGGCTCTTGCCCGCGCAAGCCGAAGCCGATAAGCGCGGCCGCCCGCAGTACCTCGACCCCACCGCGCTCACCACCCCCAGCCTTGCCATTGCCTGCGCCGCGCGCGAGGCTCTGCACCAAGCCGATGTGGTGGAGACCATGCTGCGCGGCATCTTGCCCGTGATCAAGCAAAACGACATGGAATCCGCCGCCAAGCTGCGCCAGCTCGACGACACAGTAGACAGCCTTTACAGCGCAATCAAGTACTACCTCACCAAAATCTCGCGAGAAGCGCTCGATGAGCGCGAGGGACGCCGCTGGACCGACATCATGAGCTTCACGATCAACATGGAGCAAGTGGGCGACATCATCGAACGCGTGCTGCAAGATGTGGAAGATAAAAAAATCCGCCCCAACCGCAGCTTTTCAGATGCAGGCATGGCAGAGATTTGCCACATGCACGAAAAGCTGCTCAGCAATTTGCGCCTCTCCATGAGCGTGTTTTTGGATGGGCATGTGCGCGATGCACAGCGCTTGCTGGAAGAAAAAGCCGTGTTTCGCGATTTGGAACGCGAATACGCCCGCAACCACCTCGCTCGGTTGCAAGACCATACTGTGCAAAGCATCGAAACCAGCTCCTTGCACATTGATCTCATCAG
>JAAFHN010000396.1 GCA_013298415.1 Comamonadaceae bacterium | reverse complement strand
GACTTCTGTGGCGTGGAGGCGTTTTTTGGCAGTGCGGCTGGGCAGGGCTTGGCCATCGCCGAAGAGGATGCTGTGCTCGCTGGCCTGTCGGTCGCGGCCCTCGAGCGCTTGCAAACGACGCAACCAGGCCTGGCCAATGCCTTGACCCGTTGGCTCGCTGCGGCGATGGCTGCGCAGCAGCGGCAGTGGATGGCGCTCGCGACTGCCGAGCTGGCACAGGTGCCCAGCGAGGCTTCGATATCCTTGCCTGATCGTGGGTTAATTCAAAAGAACTAATTAACGTTGCATAATTGAAAAGAAAAAGACAATGCAGAGGGAGCTGCAAGCCACGCCACCCGCGCCGTACCGCTCCAGCCCCATGCAACTCTTCAGCCGCAGCCATCCGCCTGCCACAACCACCGCTGCGCCGGCTACCGTGTTTGGCGCCGACGACAAACGCCTGCTTGCCCGCGATGCCGTTGAAATGCTGATGACGAAAGCCGAGCGCTGCGGATGCGAACTGAACCGTGGCGACGCCAAGCTGATCCTGGCGCGCATGGCACTGCGCAGCTACCAGCCCGGGGATGCTTTGAGTTTTGTCGATGCTGAGAAACGCCGTCAAATCATGTTCGTCCTGCATGGCGAAGCCAGGCTGGTGGCGGCAGCCAAAGACATCCGCAGCGACGGCGCTTCTGTGTTTGCAACTGGCTCCGTTGGAGACGCGCTCGGACTTGTGGACATGTTCAGCACCCACTCCTCCAAAACGATTGCAGTCGCCCACGACGCGCTGACCGTGGCTGTGCTGAGCACGCGAGCGATTGACGAGCTGCACGAGCACTCTCCGCAGGTGGGCATGGTTCTCATGCGCATGCTGATGACGGAGCTCGCGCAGCTGACTCAAGAGCAAATTCGCCGCACGGTGGCGATGTCGCAGGTGGCGCGCAGCATGATGGCCCACATCGACGAAGAAGCACCCGCCACACAAGCTCAGTGGGCGGATTCTGAAATTCCAGCAGCCACTGTGCCCATGCCACTGGAGGCGCAAAACTAGTGTCATGTCGCGCCTGAAATGCCGCCGTCTCGCTTGCCCTCGCTGCACAGGGCGTCGTTGCAAAACTAGCCCATGCAGTGGGCATGCGCTGCGTTTTGCGCCTAGCCCCGCGCACCGATTGCTGCGCGATACACCGACATTTCAAGCGTGACATCACACTAGGCTCGTATCCCGAGATACGTGTGGCCAGCGGCGGCTCGAGTGCATCAGAAATACTCCCATTTTTATAGCTGCAAACGTTTCAAAATCATGGACACAGCTTGTGTTTGGCGCAAAATCTGGGTGATTGACACCGCTCCCGCGCTTTGCGCCGCATTCGCATGTTCCATGTTGTTTTGGTCGAACCCCAGATCCCGCCGAATACGGGCAACGTGATCCGCTTGTGTGCCAACACCGGCTGTGCCCTGCATTTGGTGGAGCCGCTGGGTTTCAATTTCGACGACAAGCACATGCGCCGCGCGGGGCTGGACTACCACGAGTACGCCGATTTGCGCCGCTATGCGGATTGGAGCGCCTTCATCGATACAGCCCAGCCGCCCATGGATCGCCTTTTTGCTTTCACCACCCACGGCAGCCACAGCGCCTTTGCGCAGAGTTTTGAGCCGGAGGATTGGCTGGTGTTTGGCTCCGAAACCGCTGGCTTGGCGCCGGCTTTGCGCGAGAGCTTTCCGCTCAGCCAGCGCCTGCGATTGCCCATGCGCGAGGGCCAGCGCAGCATGAATTTGTCAAACGCGGTGGCGGTGGCTGTGTTTGAGGCCTGGCGACAGCAAGGCTTTGGCGGGGCAAGGGCGTAGTCGTTCACGCTGCCGTCAGCGCGGTTTGGCTCTAAAACCAGCGTGCCGAATCTCACGCCCGCGTAGGCCTCTCGCCACGCCAAGCCACCTCTGCGCGACACAGCGCACGGCTTGTCATCAAACGACAGCAGTTGGGGCGAAGAATTGACAAAATACTGGGGTTAACCCGATACGCAATCGTTTGCAGCCACCCCTTTGCAAGCGAGCTCCGCCAACCAGCCAACACTGCCCCATCCGGGCTCTTGCAGGCTCAGCCCGGTCATTCGTCCATGTTTCAATTGTTCAAGCAGTTCATTTCTTTTCGCAACTGCGGCGTCGCCCAGATGGGCGTGGTGAGCGGGCTCAACCCGCTTTTGGGCACAGATGCGCCACCGGTGAGCGTGGTGAAACTGCCATTTGCGCTTCTGCGCAACAAGATGCTCGATTTGCTGAGCGATTGCCAGAAAAACACCACGAAAGACCGCATGTTTTTCAAGCTCCACTCGGCCGAATCAGCCCGCGAGCTTTGGCAGCTGCGCGGCGATGTGTACAGCTTGCTGGCCACCGAATTCACCCAAACCGAAGCCACCCGCCGCGTGAACGGCCTTTTGCCCAGCTTTGAAGGCTGGGTGCCGGAATGGCAGCTGAAGCCGATTCGTTAAATTGAATTTTGAAATGCTACAAAAAAAGTAGCAATAAATGTTGCAAACACCTGGACAGAGCGGCGATTTTCTTCAAAATTCACCCGCTGAGCTCACCCAAGCTTGCCCAGAAGCACAGCGAGTCCCGAAAACGCGCTACTCGAACCGCCGCACGATGGATTCGGCCACGCAGGCGGGTTTGGCTGAGCCTTCCAGCTCAATCGTCACTTCGCTCGTGGATTGCTGGCCATTGGGCAGCAAGGGCTCCACGGCCAGCAGGCGAAAGCGCGCCCTGAGCCGCGAACCCACCCGCACCGGATTCACAAAGCGCACCTTGTTGAGCCCGTAATTCACGCCCATCTTCACCGAATCGACGTGGATGGACTCGTCGGCAAATTTCGCGAGCAGGCTGAGGGTGAGAAAGCCATGCGCAATCGGCGCGCCGAATGGGCCGTCTTTGGCGCGCTCGGGGTCTACGTGAATCCACTGGTGGTCGCCTGTTGCGTCGGCAAACTGGTTCACTTGCGCTTGGGTGATGGTGGTCCAGTCGCTCACAGCGATGTCTTGGCCAACGAGGCTTTCGAAGGCGGCGAGGTTGGGGTAGCGGGATTGAGGCATGGGGCGATCCTGTTGTTGTGGGTTGTGGATGAATTCTGGCGTGGGCTACTCAAAGTTTGCCCAGCCAGTCGCAAATCGGCTGCCACTGGGCCAAATCCTTTTCCACGCGGCTCGGTGCCACGTCAAACACAGTGAGCCCGTGCGCGGCCAAATGCAGGTAGTTTTGAGTGTTGCGCAGGCTGCCAAGCCAGGGAATGCCCAGCGTTTGCACAAACTGGTGCAGCTTTTCGGCGGCCAAGGTGCGCTCGTCCATGCGCGTGCCGATCAAGCCGATGTGCAGTTTGTGCGGCCATTTGTTGGTTTTCACGAAATCTTGCACATCGTCGACGAAGGCTTTGGTGGCAAACATGTCAA
>JAAFHN010000473.1 GCA_013298415.1 Comamonadaceae bacterium | reverse complement strand
CCGTCTGGCCCCGGTCCGCCAAGGCCGTGATCTGCCGATAAGTCTCCAGCGTCAAAAACTTCATGCTCTCCTGCAGCTTGGCCGATGCAGCCACAGGGTCGCGCCCCAGCGCCGCGTATTGCGCCACCGTGTCTTCAATCGATTGGCCAGCCACCCGCTTCATCGCTAGCGCTGCCTCGCCCACGAGCTTCAGGTTCCCACTGGCCACCTCGCCGGTCGCCGCCAGCGCAGCCAGCGCCTCGGCCGCGCCGCCTTGCGTGCCGCGCACTGCGGCCAGTTGTTGGGCCATGCCCTGCAGCTCATCGCGGGTGCTTCCCGCTGCGTTGCCGCTCAAAATCAATGCCTTGGCGTAGGCCACACTTTCTTGGCTGCCTTGATGCGCGGCCAGGCCCAGCACAGCAGCCGCTGCCGCCGTTACCGTGAGCGGGTTGACCAAGCCCATCACATACCCGCCAAGTGCCTTGGCGGCATTGCCCGCCCCGCCAAACATGTCTTTGAGCTGCCCACCCTGCTGCATCAGCACCGTGATCGGCGCTTGGCCCGATGCCAGCGAAGTCACGATGTCGGTGAATTGAGCGGGGACGCCCCGCAGCGCTGCAGCCGTGGCCTTGGCACTCATCTCTGTGCCGCTCAGCGCCGCTTGCGCCGCCTTCGCGGCCCGGCGAGACTCGCGTTCTTGGTCGTCAGCCGCCTTGCGCGCCTCACGCTCCACGGCCGCCGAGGCCTTCTTGGCCTCACGTTCTTGCGCGTCAGCGGCCTTTTGCGCTGCGCGCTCTTGCTTGGCCGCCGCTTCCGCGCTGGCCAAGGCCGTTTTATTGAGCTGGACCTCAAAGCTGGCCACGGCCTTTTCGTTGCCCGCCATGTCTGCCACGAGCGCGCGCCCATCGCTCGCGATGCGCACTTGAATCACGCGATCAGTCATGGCTGCACGCCGATCTCAGGCGCGTGCTTTATCAAGCGCGCGCGTTGCGCAGTGGCAGCGCCTCGGCCTCCATCTCGCGCAGTTGCGAAAGCAGCTCGGGGCTCACATCCAGCCCCATCCAGCTCGCCACCTCGCGCGCCGCCGTGTAGTCCAGCCCGCAGTACACCACGCTCGAGGCCGTGGCCAGCATCCGCCACTGGCTGTCCAGTGCCATGAAAAGATGCATCGCAGCCACATGCTGTGACCACAGTTCGCACCCATCGTGCCCATCGTGCGCTTGTCCCGCCTCGCCATGCGGCTCGCCCGCGCTTTGCGCATCGGCCAGCATCCGTGCGGATTGCTCGGCATCCATCTGCAAGGCCGCGCATTGCTGCTCCAGGTCTGCCCGCTCGGCGGCGCTTAAGCGCTCGCTTGGCCTGCGCCGCTCGTAGAGCTCGCGGGCGCAGGCTCTAAGTTTTTTGCCGCAGCACTCCCCACGGCTCGGAAAAAGCCCTGGATCAGCGCAGCCCTCATGCCCAAAATGTTGGTCACCCGCTCGCGGTTGTCTTGGGTGTGGGGCAGCGGCTGTCCATGCTCATCGCAAAGCGCCGCATCCCAGCCCACCCAAACCTCCTGCAGGGTGTCGTCCTGGGTGTGTTCAGGTGAGTTCATGCGCGCAATCAGCGCGTCAAACTCTTTGGCACTCAGGTACTTGTAGCGCGCTTTGAAGCTGTGTTGCTCCAGCTCGCCATCTTCATTGAGCACATTGAAGCTCACCGCCGCCAAGAAGGATGCGGCCACCACGATTTTGAACATACGCGTTCCTTGGATTAAAGATAGAGAAGAAAAGAGATCCGCCAAGATCGGCATGGCTGCATGCGTCCAGCGATGCCCTGCCGTGCGCCCTAGCGGTTGAGCGCAAGGCCGCACGGCGCTGCGCAGCCATCAAGTCAGCATCAGGTCAGCACCAGCGTGAATTCGTCGTTGCCGGTCTGCGGCACGAATCTCAGCGGCACATTGGCCATCTGAATCCCATCCGAATCGCTGTAGGTCAAATTGCCCAGCTCCACCGTTCCGGTGGCGTTCACCGTGCAAATGTTGCCCGCCGTCACACCGTGCACCACACTCAAGTTGCCGAGTGCCTTGGCCTGGCTCAGGCCCACCCAATTGCGAGTGGCCACCAGCGTGTTCTCGATCACGATGCTGCCGCTGGTACCGCGATCCGTGATCTCCACCGTATCCACGCCCACCAAGTCGCGCTTCACGAGTTTGTTGCCCAAATCCAGGTTCAGGCTTTGCATCGCCACGGCCTGCGCATGCAGGCTCGCCGTCGTGTTGGCCTTGTTCACCGCCAGCGGCCGTGCCCAGTTTGTATAGGTCGCACTCGGCAGCGGCACATCCGCCATCGGCACCCAAAGCCCGGTGAATTCCCACTGCAGCTTGGGCTTGTTTTTGGCCGTCAAATCCAGCTTCACCGTACCCCGGCTGCCCAGCATCACATTATTCAGGCCGTCCACGTTGCAGTAGAAGCTGCAGCTCTCCTGGCCGTCTGTGATTGGCGCGTAGGTCACACTCGTGGCCGGCACAATCGTCTCGCTCATGCTGCAAGCCCGTGCCAGCACACCCCAGCCAGGCGGCGTGGCCACGATCCCGCTGCCCGCGTACTCGGTTGAAAAGCTGAGCTTCTTAAACTGGGTCGCGCGAATCGTTCCCGAATGCCCCATGAAGGGCTTGATGTTGTTGCGCTCAGCTTCCTCGCCGTCGATGGGCGTGGTGCTCACATCGCTTACCACCAAGGCATTGGCAGAGGCTGAGGGCACAGCATCCACACCGTAGACCGACTCAACCTTGGCCATCAAGACCATCTTGCGAAGTTTTTGGGGCATAGGGCCTCCTGAGGGTTAAAGCAAAAAACTTGAAGTACGGGGTGGGGGCGCAAGCCCTCAGTCGGGCAGGCGCGTGCGCAAGCCATCCAGGCCCACGATGAAGCTGCCACCCTGGCCAGCGAAGGCGTCGAAGGCGAGTGCCGCCTTGGCGGCCTG
>JAAFHN010000260.1 GCA_013298415.1 Comamonadaceae bacterium | reverse complement strand
TTGCGGTTCACGCCGAAATCTTTGCGACCCAGGCGGCTTGCACTGCGCACATGGATGACTTTGGCCGCGTCGTCTACCCAAAACTCCACGTCGTCCACAAAGCGAAGCAGGGCAGTGCTGCATTGGACGTAGATGTAGTTGCCCTCGGCTTTGACGATTTGGGTTCGGGGCATGGATTGCAAGCCGGACTGCAGCCGCTTCAGCGTGTCTTCTGCTGTGCCGCTGTAGGCAATCGGGTCAATTTGCGAGTAAGCCAACATCGGGTGCTCAGGCCACAGCTTGGCCTGGGAACTCACTGAGTTTTCTGTTTTGCTCGGGCGCTGGAATTTGCCGTCCTTTACGCCCAGTTCACCCTTTGGTTTGCCCTTGAGCAAGCCCGCCTGGCCAGCAAAAACAAGCAGCGCGCCGCCCACGATGAGGATGAAAAGGAGTATGCGAAGGGCTAGGAGCATAGAGAGGATTCCGGTTAACCAGGATTTGGCCAGCGCCACATGCTAGCTGCAATCTGTAAGCGCTGTGTGGCGCGACGTGGCGCTGGTTAGGGGTGGCGCACCGCCCTGGCAGCGCCCGTCTTAGTACCGGCCTCCGCAGCTGTGGAAAGTGCGTAAGCACTTTCCGCTATGAGTTTTCCACTACGTGCAACTCACAACGAAACTGACGCATCGCTTACATAGCATTCGCGACTCGCACTGCCAAGGCTCTCGCATCCCATCGCGCCGCTTCGTGTTGCACCGAGACTGGCAGTTCAAGAGCAATCGAGAGCAATCGAGAGCAATCTTTACTCACACTGTTGGAGACGTTTCGCATGAATTCACGCCGCTTACACCTCAGCTCGCTCGCGTCAGCCTTCGCACTGGTCGCATCGACCGTGCTCTCGCCCGCTGCCGCACAGCCTGCGCCCGGCGGTAGCTGGCCAACGCAATCCGTGAAGATCATCGTGCCCTATGCCGCAGGCGGCACAACCGACATCGCCGCGCGCATCCTTGGCAACGAATTGTCTAAAAAATGGGGGCAGCCGGTGATCGTGGACAACAAGCCCGGCGCTTCCACCCAGATCGGCACCGACATGGTGGCAAAAGCCAAGGATGGCCACACCCTGCTGATGACTGCATCTCCCTTTGTGGTGAATCCCAGCCTGTTTGCAAAGCTGCCTTACGACTCTGTCAAAGACTTCAAGCCGGTGAGCTTGGTGGTACGAAATGGGCTTTTCTTGGTGACCGGTGCAACCCAATCCTTCGGCAGCGTGAAAGACTTGATCGCAGCGGGAAAAGGCGACAAGGCCGTGAGCATTGCCTCGCCGAGCAACGGCAGCTTGGGTCACATGGTGGCCGAGCTGATCGCGGATAGTGAGAAGCTGAACCTCTTGCACGTGCCGTATCGGGGCACACCGCCCGCGCTGCTGGATGTGGTGGGCGGCCAGGTGCAGTTCCTTTTCGACAACCCCAGTTCATCGCTTCCGCTCATCAAAGAGGGCAAACTGAAGGCGCTGGCCTACACAGGGCCCAAGCGTTCCAAGGCCTTGCCCAATGTGCCAACGGTGGCGGAGACTTTGCCGGGCTTTGAGGCGATCAACTGGTTTGGCATGCTCGCGCCCAGCGCGCTGGATGATGCCACCGTTGACCGCATCGCGCGTGACGTGAACCTCGTCCTGAAGAACAAAGAAGTCGTTGAGCGATTCGACAAAGAGGGCGTGGAAATCGGTGCGATTCCAAGAGAGGCGTTTGCCGCATTCCTCGCTCTGCAAGCTGTGCGCTGGGCCAAGATCGTGAAATCGCGCAACATCAAGCCGGATTGAGGCGTCTTGCCGAGCAGGCTCAGCTGGTGAATCTGGCGCTGGGCGCGGTCAGACTGTGCATGCCTCTGGCGGCAGCGCATCGTAGGATTTACCGCGCCACTCGGGGCGATCCCAGGGCACATAGTTCATCCAAAACCAGGGCAGGCACGCCTTCCCGGCAATCGCATCTAGGGCGTGTACGAACATGCGATCAGCCCGTGAGCTGTTCGACAGCATGACGATGGCAAGTTCCCGCTCGGTGAACCAGATGCAAAAGTTGTTGGTCCCGTCGTCATTGCCTTCTTTGAATACCGCTGGGCCCAGAGGCGACCGGTAGCTCACCCAGCCGTGCGCAGCGGCCAGCGAGAGGGATCGATACGCATCGGTGCTGCCGGGAAAATGCGAGGGAAACTGCCGGGGTGAGACGATGGGAACCCTTGGCTCAAGCATGGCCTGCAAGCTTGGGTCCTGCGCGGCGCGAGCGCGCATCAAGCCCTGCATGAAGAGCGCCAGGTCATGCGCCGTGGTCGCCATCGATCCGGCGGCGCGGGCGCGGTCTCTGCGCGAGATGCCGAGTGGCCTGCCATTGGCATCGTAGCGGTTGGCGGCGCGACTTTCGAAATCGCTGCGCCAGGTGAGCGCCGAATTCGCCATGCCAAATCGCTTGAATACACGCTCATCCAAGAGATCTGAAACGCTTTTTCCCGTGCGCTCTTCAGCCAGCAACTGCATGAGCTGAATGCCTTCTCCTGAATACACGTAGCGCGTGCCGGGGTTGAACTTGATGTCGAGCTTGCGGCTGAAGTTGATCCAGCGCCAGTTCAAGAGGCCGCTGCTGTGGGTGAGCAGCATGCGCGGCGTGATTTGCGCGGCGCGCGGGTCTGTGTGCAAGTCGGCAAATTCAGGATATTCGCCAAAGGGCAATTTGAGCTGCTTTGCGCAGGGCTCATCCAAAGAGAAGGCCCCATCGTGCGCGAGCTGCATGCAGGCGTAGGCAAACACCGCTTTGGTGATAGATGCGGCGGGCAGCACTGTGTCGGCTTGCACCGCGCGCTGGGCTTGCACATCAGCAAAGCCGAAGCCGCGTGCGTGGGTGACTGTCCCGCGCTCCACGACCGCAAGTGCAAGGCCCGGCACATCCGCAGCTTGCATCAACGATTTCACGGTCTCATCCAAGTCGCTCATTTCGAGCTGGCTCGGTGCCGAGGGTGTTGAGGCTGGCTGCCCAGCCACTTGGCTGCTAAGCCCAAGGCCGAGGGAGGCGGCACGCAAGCCACACACCACCAAGGCGCGCCGCTTGAGCAAGGGTCTCAAGTACGGGGCGCTCAAGGGGTTGCTTGCTCCAAATGCGTATGCTCAGCGCAAGCGAAATTGCGTGCTCGCTGCGCGGTCTGGCAAGTGAAGCTGGCTCTGCGCGGGCGCTGATTCGGCGATGAGCTTGCCGCTTCGCCAGACTTTGAGGCGGGTTGCGCGCAGGCGCAGTGCCTCGATGGGGCCGGTGGCTTGTAAGAGCACCAGGTGGGCGGCTTTGCCTTTGGCCTGACTCCAGTCGGTGACCCAGTCGTTCAAATGCATCAGCTTGGCAGCGCTGGTGGTGACGGCTTCAAAGCACTGGCGCATGCCAGCCTGGCTTGTCATTTGCGCCACGTGCAGGCCCATGTGGGCGACTTCGAGCATGTCGCCGCTGCCCAAGCTGTACCAGGGGTCCATCACGCAATCGTGGCCGAAAGCGACGGTCAAGCCCGCAGCGAGCTGCTCGGGCACGCGGGTCATGCCACGGCGCTTGGGATACGTGTCGTGGCGGCCTTGTAGCGTGATGTTGATGAGCGGGTTGGCGCACACGCCTAAGCGCGCCTCAGCCATGAGCGCAAGCAACTTGCTCACGTAGTAGTTGTCCATGCTGTGCATGCTGGTGAGGTGGCTGCCTACCACGCGGCCGTGCAGGCCCAGGCGCTGCGTCTCGAACGCAAGCGTTTCCACATGGCGGCTGAGTGGATCGTCGCTTTCGTCGCAGTGCATGTCTACCAGCAAGCCGCGCTCAGCCGCCAGCTCGCACAGCATGGGCACGCTGGCAGCGCCGTCGGCCATGGTGCGCTCAAAGTGCGGAATGCCGCCCACCACATCGACGCCTTTGTCAAGCGCGCGCTTCAAGTTGGCAACGGCATTTGCACTGCGCAAATAGCCGTCTTGCGGGAAGGCAACCAGCTGCAAGTCAATGATGCCCTGCATCTGGCGTTTCACTTCTAAGAGCGCGTCCACCGCGAGCAAGCGGTCGTCGCACACGTCCACATGCGTGCGGATGGCGAGCAAGCCCTTGGCTACGGCCCAATCGCAGTAGGCCAAGGCCCGCGCCACCAGCGCCTCCACCGTGAGCAAGGGCTTCAATTCGCCCCACAGCGCGATGCCTTCCAAAAGCGTGCCCGATTGGTTCACGCGCGGCAGGCCGTAGCTCAGCGTCGCGTCCATGTGAAAGTGCGCATCGGCAAAGGGCGCACTCAGCAATTGGCCTTGCGCATCGCAGCTCTGCACGGCTTGCGCAGATGCCAGCTCAGCGCTAGGTGCCACAGTCTCGATGCGCCCAGCGCGGATGCCCACTGCCATGTCGGTGCGGCCATCGGGCAAGTTGGCGTGGGTGATGAGCAGGTCAAACATGGTGGGGTGTGAGGTGGGGCGGTTTTACAGGAGGTCAGGAGATCAGGAGGTCAGGAGGTCAGGAAGGGATCCAAAAGGGGGATTTTTGTTGATATCTCCTGATTAGGACCATGCCTCATTTGCGCCAACCCGTCCGTTCGGGCTGAGCCTGTCGAAGCCCCTGGCGATGCCCAACGACCAAGCTCAGGGCGAACGGGTTTCTATCTGGGCATGGTCCTAGTCAGGTGATATCTACGCTCTGTCCTGGTGCTTACATCATCTGTCGCTACAAAAAACATAGTATTCCTCATTCTCCTTCCTTGTATCCTGATCTCCTGTGACACTGCCCCAAGGCTCCCTCAACGCTCACCCTTGATGTAAGGCT
>JAAFHN010000051.1 GCA_013298415.1 Comamonadaceae bacterium | reverse complement strand
ACGAACTGATCGGCGGCCTGGAAGTTTCCATGCGCACCGGCGTGTGGCAGCAAAACCCCAAAAGCGAAGCCAGGAGGGCCGCGCTCCTGCCCCAACTGCCCGCCTTAGCCTGGGACGAACTCATGGCCAGCGAGCGCTACCAAAACGCTTTGTCTCGGGTGAGGGCGTAGGGGCAAAAGGCAATTTTGAACGCAGAGTTCGCAAAATTGTGCGGGAGGCACGACAGAAACAATCAAAGTTGACTTTCGAACGGGATTCAAAGTTTTTCTGAAACTCTGTCCAGGTATCTTCAATGTTTCCAGCTATGAAAAACGTAGCAATTCGGCATGTGGATTGACTCTGCGTCTTTCGCGTTCGTTTAGCGAACTTTGCGTTCAAGGAGGCTGTTGAAAAGTTTCGCGGCAAAATGAGCGCCATGAGCAAAACCCTCACTCAAACCATCACGCCAGAGCTGCGCAAATGGATCGTGGATCAGGCGCAAGCTGGGCACTCGCCTGAGACGGTGCTGAAATCCATGATGGCCTCCGGCTGGCGCGAAGACGTGGCTGTGGAAGCCATGGAAACCACGCTGAAAGCGCACCTGGAAACCGAATCCCAAGCGCAGGGCTTGCCTGCGGGTACGCCGGTGCCCGAACCGCTGATTTCAGACTCACCGCTTGGCATTGACTGCGGCGACCGCTGGGTCGAAGTCGCGTTTTCGATGTTTTCTCCTCGGGTGGTGGTCTTCAACAGCGTGCTGAGCGAGGAAGAATGCGACGAGCTGATCGCGCTGGCCGATCCAAAAATGAAGCGATCGCTCACGGTGGACAACAAAACCGGCGGCGAGGAGCTGAACGCCGATCGCACCAGCGACGGGATGTTTTTCCAGCGCGGTGAAAACCCGCTCGTTGCCCGCATAGAGCAGCGCCTGGCCAAGCTCGTGAACTGGCCGCTGGAAAACGGCGAAGGCCTGCAGATCCTGCACTACAAGCCCGGTGCGCAGTACAAGCCTCATTACGATTATTTCGATCCGGCGCAGCCAGGCACGCCTACGATTTTGAAGCGCGGCGGCCAGCGCGTGGGCACCATCGTGATGTACCTGAACTCGCCCGAAAAAGGCGGCGGCACCACCTTCCCCGATGTGCATTTGGAAGTGGCACCCAAAAGGGCAGTGCTGTCTTTTTCAGCTACGACCGCCCCCACCCCAGCACCAAGAGCCTGCACGGCGGCGCACCCGTGATCGCAGGCGAGAAGTGGGTGGCGACCAAGTGGATGCGCGAGGGCGAATTCAAGTAGTTTCTGTCCATGGAGCGAAATTCCGTTCGGGCTGAGCTTGTCGAAGCCTCTGCCGTTGTCGGACGGCCAAGTTCGGGGCCGGCCCTTCGACAAGCTCAGGGCGAACGGAAGAGGATCGGAGCGTTTTTTTGTTAATTTGTTCCCGCCGTCACGGTATTCACAAACTTCGTTGCTATTAAAAGATAGTTCATGCAAATCAAAGCCAACGGCATCCAGATCGAAGTAGAAGACACGGGTGCGCCTGGCGACGGCAAACCCGTAGTGCTGCTCATCATGGGCTTAGGCATGCAATTGATTGCTTGGCCGCCTGCGCTTGTGCGGGCGTTCGCGCAAGCGGGCTACCGTGTGATTCGGTTTGACAACCGCGACATCGGCCTTTCGCAGTGGTTTGATGAACAAGGCCGTCCCAACATGGCTTGGCTCATGCTCAAGAAACACCTGGGTTTCCAGCTCAAGCCCGGCTACACCTTGGCAGACATGGCCCAAGATGCGGTGGGCGTGCTCGATGCCCTGGAAGTGAGCAAGGCGCATGTGATTGGTGCCAGCATGGGCGGCATGATCGCGCAGCGGGTGGCGATTGCTGCGCCGGATCGGGTGCAGAGCCTCGTGAGCATCATGAGCTCCAGCGGCGCGCGGGGCTTGCCTGGTGCCAATCCCGAGATATTGAAGGCGATTCTGGGCAGGCCGCGCAGCAAAGATCAGGCCCAGATTGAAGCTTACTTTTTGCGCGTGCTACCGATGCTGAGCGGCAAAGTTCACAAAGCGGATGTGGAGCTTCTGCGTGCGGGTGTGCGACTTGGCTTGCAGCGCAGCGAGCACCAAGTGGGCACGCTCCGGCAAATGGTGGCCATTGGCGCAGACACGGATCGCCACCTCCAGCTCAGCCACATCGCCACGCCCACGCTCGTGCTGCATGGGCGCGACGATCCACTCGTGCCGCTGGCTTGCGGGCAAGACACTGCGGATCGCATCCACGGCGCTGCGCTGCATGTGATCGATGGCTGGGGCCACGATCTCGCACCGACCGCGCTGCCGCTCGTCACCGAGGCATTGCTTGCGCATGTGCAGGCCCACACGCCTGCGGGGCAAACCGCGTGATTCGCCCAAGCGCAGAGTTGGATGCCGAAATCCGGCGCGAGATCAACGAATCGCCCCTCGGAAAAGCGTCGCACGCAAGCGAGAGCTACCACCCTGGCCTGCTCTACCGATTGCACCGAGCGCCCAACCGAGAAGCCATTGGCATCGACGGCGATCAGCCGCTGCCTTTCGTGGGCGCAGATTTGTGGACGGCATATGAGCTGAGCTGGCTCACGCCGCGCGGCAAGCCGCAGGTGGCGATTGCCAGCTTCACGATCCCCTGCGACACGCCTTGCATGGTAGAGAGCAAAAGCTTCAAGCTCTACCTCAACAGCCTGCACAACTCGCGTTTTGAAGATGCGCAAGCGGTGCGCGATTGCATCCGCAAAGACTTGTCTGTTGCGCTCTGGGATGGCCTGCCAAATCCGCCGATGATTGGCCTGAGCCTGATCGAGTCCCAGGACTTTGCCAAGCAAAAAATCGCTGAGCTGGAGGGCACCAACCTGGATCGCCTCGATTTGGAATGCGACCCGGCGGCGACGCCCGATGCCGCGTTTTTGAGCGCAGACCACATCAGTGCGCCCATGGAGGAAACCTTGGTGAGCCACCTGCTCAAGAGCAACTGCCCCGTCACCAACCAGCCCGATTGGGGCAGCGTGCAGGTGAGCTACGCAGGCCCAGCCATCGACCACGCCTCGCTGCTGCGCTACATCGTGAGCTTTCGCAATCACCAAGATTTTCACGAGCACTGCTGCGAGCGCATGTTTGCCGACATTTGGGCCGTGTGCAAGCCAAGCAAATTGGCCGTTTACACCCGCTACACGCGGCGCGGCGGGCTCGACATCAACCCCATTCGCTCCAGCTACCCACAGGCTTTGCCAGCCAGCGTGCGCGGCGCCCGTCAGTAGGGAGCCTCAGCAAGCGCCGAGCGTAGAAATTCGCCTTAACATCTGAGCGGCTGGGATCTTCCAGCGACACACCGGAGTATCAAAATGTCATACGTGTGGATGGTCATCGTGGGTTTTGTGGTGGGCTTGATCGCGCGGGCCCTCATGCCCGGCGAGCAAAAGCTGGGCATGATCTTGACGGCAGTGCTTGGCATTGCTGGCTCCTTCGTTGCCGGCTTCTTGGGCCAGGCACTTGGCCTTTACAAAGCGGGCTCTGGCGCGGGCTTCATCGGCAGCATCGTGGGCGCGCTCATCCTTCTGGCGATTTATGGCTTTGTGATGAAGAGCAAAAACAAAGGCGACGGCGACGCGCCGAATCAGTAGGCCGCTCGCAAGCCGCTCATTTGAAAGCCGCGCGCATGGCCCTGCAATTCGCATCAAGCCTGGGCCAACGCGCGGCGGATCGGCTCTTTAAGCGCGCCTCGGCAAAGCCCGAGTCTGCGCTCAAGGCGCCCGACGCAGCGCTCTCGGCCGTTGCGGCGCGCTGCCAAAAACTCGTGACCCAGCGGGCTTTGCTTGCTGCCAGCGTCTCAGCCGTGCCCATTCCGGGGCTTGACATCGTGGCCGACGTGGCGCTGCTGAGCAAGCTGTTGGCCCGCATCAACGCGGAGTTTGGGTTGAGCGCTGAAGACATCGCCGCGCTCCAGCCCGAAAAGCGCCTAACCGCCTACAAAACGATCGGCTTGGTGGGCAACCAACTGATTGGCCAGCTCATCACCAAAACGCTGGTGTTCCACGCATTGAAGCTCGTCGGTATCAAAATCACCGCCAAGCAAGCCACCAAATACGTGCCCATCGCAGGGCAAGCCGTGAGTGCAGGTTTGGCTTATGTGGCCATGCAGCAAGTCTGCAAAAAGCACATTCAAGACTGCATGCGCGTGAGGCAGCGCTTGTTGCTCAGCTTTGGGCCGTGATCGCGCTTCTGAGTAGAGTGCAAGATAGTTTTCAACGGAGAGGAATCATGCAATTCAAACTTTTTCGTATCCTGCCCGGTGCGCTGGCCTTGGCGCTTGCCCTCAGCCTGGGCGCGGTGAGCTTCACGCTCACCTCCACGCCAGCCCAAGCGAGTGAGCACAAGTCCGAAAAACCCAAGAAGCCGAAAAAAGAAAAGAAGGCCAAGAAAGAAAAGCCCACCACCGCCACTTTCTACGAAGGCAGCAGCGAAACCAAAACCCAACGCGAGCGCCGCCTGCTGCGCGAATGCAAAGGCAAGCCCAATGCAGGGGCCTGCGAGGGCTACACGCGGTAGCGGCGGGCTGGACGCTCCCTTTTGGCGCTTTGCGTTGAGCACAAGGGAAAATGCTGATCAGCTCCAAGAACGCCAGCGATGGAAGAAGGGCAGCTTGTGCGCAACCCTGCTCCAGTAGGTGGGCTCTGTGCTCTTGATGATGGGTTTCTCTAGGAAATGCCAACTGACTGCGGCCAGCGCTGCCGCGCTGCCGAATGTGGCGGCCATGAGGCTCCAGTCTCTCAGCTCGGTGAGCTTGAGCAAAAGCATCACGCACAAGAGGTGCCACAAGTAGAGGCCATAGGAAATTTGCCCCAAATAGCTGAACGGCCGAGCAATCTTGGGCAGCGATACCGGGCTGTACACAATGGCTGCGATCAGCAAGGCGAAGCCGACGGACAGCGGGCTGCGCCACCACACGATCATGGCCGTGCTGTTCCAAAAAACCGAGTTCAGCCAAAACACCGTCCACGTTCCCCACAAGACCAGCAGCGCTGCAGCGGCGAGCGCCGCGAAAAGTCTCCAACCAGGCCGCAGGCCGCTGTGCAGGCTGACCCACGCGACCACGATGCCGCAGGCAAACTGATCCAAAGTACCTACCAACTGCGAGCCCCAGTGAAATTGGAAATGCGGATTCGCTGCGCCGGGCAGGTGGATCAGCGTACCGAGGTATCGCCAGATCCAAGCGCAGCACACGGCGAGGCCCAACCCGAGCAGGGCCTGGCGTTTGCGCAGCCACGGCGCACACACGATCGCCAGCAGGTAGAACTGCATTTCCAGCGCCACAGACCAATTTGGTCCATTGATGCTGCTCATCGTGTAGGGATTCAGGTTGTGAATGAAGCCCAGGTGCGAGCAGATGTTCAGGAACGCGATGCGCCAGCCGTGGTTCACGACAGCCTGGTTGATCAAGAGCAGGCAGACCAGGCAAGTGAGGAAATACAGCGGCGCGATTCGCCGCAGCCGCCGCTCCATGAAATGCCTGCGCCAGCCCGGGTGTGGTTCCTCAGCAGCCATCATGGCCGCGCGCCCGATCACGAAGCCAGAAATCACCAAAAACAAGTCCACCCCCACCCAACCCATCCTCACCAAGAGCGCAAAGGGGTTGTCGAGCGGAAAATTTTTCCAGGCGGAATTTTCTACAACGTGATAAGCCAGCACCAGGCAAGCGGCGATGCCGCGCAGCACGTCGATGCCTGGCCAATGTTGTGCGTGCCCCAATGGCGTGGATCGGTGAGGTTCTTGCAGGCTCAAAAAGGGCTCTGGGTCGCAGTGAGTGAAATTGGCGGCTGGCGGCTGGAGTCTGGCGCCTCGCGGCTTCGGCTGATGATCTTCTCGCGGCGCTACTTTAGCCGGTGTCGCGTTCGATCCGTCTAAGCAAGAGGAGCCTGTTCGATGGTATCGAATGCAGGCAAAAAACCTGCTTTCGCTTTTGGTGGGTTGTGATCCGTCAAGATAGTGTCCTGGCACCTGGGTGGTGTCGCCATACTTTTTGCGGAGTGCCCAGAGGTTTCGAAATTCCTCGTTTGCAGGGCCCTTGGCAAAGAGCAGCGCTATGGGGGCTCAAAAAAAGACATCAGCGGGGTCCCTTCGACGCATCAGGGGTGCGCTCCTTGAGGGCTAGCCTGCTCGGCTGCGCGCATCCTCAAACATCTTCAAACATCTTCAAACACCGCATCGACCCCAGCTGCGAACTCTAGCGAATTCAGCACCAAACCGCGCTGGGCATCGTTGACGGCCAGCAGCCAATCGCCGTTGGGCTGGTGGCGGTAGATCTCGATGGTTTTGCGGTGAGGGTCGATGAGCGCGTATTCGCGAAGGCTCAAGATTTGTCGATAGCTCGCAAATTTTTCGCCGCGATCCATTTGCGCGGTACTGGGTGAAAGCACTTCCACAATGACTCTCGGCTCGGTGAGCTGCATCTCGGCTTTCAGGGCCTCTGGTTCACAGCTCACGACTACATCGGGGTAGAAGTGGTCACCAGTTGCTTTGACATGCACCTTCATGTCAGCGATGTAGGCGCGGCATGGGGTTTGGCGCAAGTGGGTTTTGAGCAGCGCATACACGTTGCCAGCGGTCGCGTTGTGCTCCCGTCGGGCGCCGCCCATGGCGTAGACTTGGTAGACCTCGCCGTTGTACATCTCGTATTTTTCTTCCTGCAAATGCTCCCACTCCGTGAATTCCTCATTCGTCATTCGCGGTTTCAGAAGTGGAACGCCCATGATGTGCTTTCGGGTGTTGGAAGACGTGAGCTCAGGCTGGAGGGACAAAAACCGTATTGTGCTTAAGTCGACATCGCCACGATGTGCAGCTTCAAACTCCGCCTGCCTTGCCATTCATCGGCTTCTAGACGGTAGGCAAGCCGCGCAGTGGGAGGCAGGGGCTCGGTGCGGCCGAACCAGACGGCGTCCAGGAGTTGTTCGCCTTGGCGGAGCTTCAAGCCCAGGTGTTTTTCGGCGAGCAGGCGTTGGGAAGCCACCTCGAAATCATCTGCAAACACGGGCGCTTCAAAGCCATTGCCCCAGACTTGGGTGCTGAGTGCGTCGGCGGTGCTGAGTTGGCGGTCCAGCGCGGAGAGTTTTCCATCGGTGAGCAGCTTGCGCTGCAAGGTGGCGGCATCCAGCCATTCGGCTGCGATTTGCTCGAATGCTGCTTCAAACTCTGCAATCGCGTCGATGTGAACGGTGCAGCCCGCCGCCATCGCGTGCCCGCCAAAGCGCATCAGCACGCCGGGGTGGCGTTTGGCGAGCAAATCGAGGGCATCGCGCAAGTGAAAGCCTGCGATGCTGCGGCCTGAGCCTTTGCACACCTCTTCTTGGCCCGCTGCCGCACTTGGCGCGAACACAAAAGTGGGCCGATGCAAGCGGTCTTTCAACCGGCCTGCCACGATGCCCACGATGCCTTCGTGAAAGCTCTCGTCAAACACGGTGATCGCGGCAGGCGGCTCATCGGCTTCGTCAAACAGCGCTGCGGCGGCTTCTTCGGCTTGGGCGCGCATCGCTGCTTCCACCTCACGGCGCTCGCGGTTGATCGCATCGAGCTGCTGGGCAAGCGTCTGGGCCGTTTCTGTGTCGTCGGTGCTGAGGCACTCGATGCCAAGCCGCATGTCGCTCATGCGGCCGGCGGCGTTGATGCGCGGGCCGAGGGCAAAGCCGAAATCGAAGGTGCTGGCCTTGTGCGGCTGGCGGCCAGCGGCCTGCATCAGCGCCAAAATGCCAATGGGCGCTTGCTGGCGGCGGATGCGTTGCAAGCCTTGCGCCACCAGCCTTCGGTTGTTGGCATCGAGCTTCACCACATCGGCCACCGTGCCGAGTGCAACCAGCGGCAAAAGCGCATCCAGCTTGGGCTGGCTCGCCGCATCAAACGCGCCCCGCGTGCGCAGCTCAGCTCGGGTGGCCAGCAGCACATAGAACATCACGCCCACGCCCGCCATGCTTTTGCTCTCAAACGTGCAACCGGGCTGATTCGGGTTCACCAGGGCATCGGCATCAGGCAGCGGCACCGTGCCGTCGGCCAACGGCATGGCAGGCAAGTGGTGATCGGTGATGAGCGTTTGCAAGCCGAGCGCGCGGGCTCGGGCTGTGCCTTCGATGCTGGCGATGCCGTTGTCGACCGTGATGAGCAGTTGCGCGCCCGTTTGCGCCACGCGCTCCGCAATCGGTGCAGTGAGGCCGTAGCCGTCTTCCACGCGGTTGGGCACGAGGTAGCTCACGTGTTGTGCGCCCAGCATGCGCAAGCCGCGCAGACCAACCGCGCAGGCAGTTGCGCCGTCGCAGTCGTAATCGGCCACGATGCACAGGCGTTTTTGCGCTTGGATGCAATCGGCCAGCAACTTGGCGGCTGGCGCCATGCCCAGCATGTCGCTCGGGCGCAGCAAATGCGCGAGGCCTTCGTCCAGATCCTGCGCGGTGTGCACGCCCCGCGCAGCCAGCAAGCGCGCCAGCGTGGGCGCAACGCCTGCTTGTTCCAGCGCCCACGCGCTGCGAGGTGGCACGTCGCGGTTTTCAAATTTCATAGCAAAGAACGTAACAAATTCATGGACGGAGTGGTGAAATTGCCAAAAATCGCAAGCTTTAAGCCATCCCAAGCACCGCGCTGGCCTTGCGACAGGCTGAGCCAGCCGAGTTCGCCGCCAATCAGCACTTGCTGGCCTTGGGCCAGGTGCGCGGGCAAGCTGGCATCGATGCGCTGCCAAGCGGCTTGCCAGTCGCGCAGGCTGCCGAGCGCTGCGCCAACCAAGGTGTCGTCGTGCACCACGCTTTTGCGCTGTGCGCGCGTTGCCACCGCGCCTGCGCCGTGCAGCCAAAAGGAATTGAGTGGCAAGAGGCCGGCTTCGATGCGTGCATCGTTGAGCGGCTCGGTGTACATCAGCATCTGAAACTCGTTTTGTAGCCTGCGCAGGCGCTTCATCGCATCGGTGTTCAGCGGCCCGAGCCAATCGTCCAAATGCGCACCGGGCTGCGCCACGCGCTGCCAGCTGGCCACCGCAAGATCGCCAAGCCAAGGTGCCGCCACGCGCCAGCACAGGGGCTCGCGGGGATGCTTTTGCAGCACCGAAAAGCCGTCTTCTGATGCCAAATTGACCCACTGTCCCAGTGTTTGTTCAATGTGTTGCTGCGAAAAAGATAGTGAATCCACGGGCAACAAACGCGCACCTTCGGCTGCCACATCCCAGTGGCAAAACCTCAGCCAGGCCTGCGGAACAGAGGGGTTGGGGCTTGCCAGCGCGGCCAAGGGCAGAGCGCCGTCGGCAAACGCATGGCCAGGCAGGGCTGCGTGCACCCATGCGTGCTCGGCGGCGGTGTTGAGCGCATTGCGCGGCTGCGGCGTGGCCTTCAGGCTCGCGCGCTTGAGTGCCGATTGCAGGCCGGGCAGCTGTCGCACGAAAGCCCAGGCTGCCTCTCGGTACGCCTCGCGCGCTGCCTCATCGGCGGCGTCGCCGGGCTGAGGCCAGGCGTGGGTGATGAGGCGGGTGCTTGCAACTTGTTCGGAGCCAGAGAAATCCATAGACGTAAGATTGTCCTATGCCTACGTTTGCTTACCTCTATGCCGCTGCCCTACGAACTTGAATTGGGCTGGCGCTACACCCGCGCAGGCCGCAGCACGCGGCGCAACGGATTCATCAGTTTCATCAGCGCAGTTGCCATGATTGGCATCGGTCTCGGTGTAGCCGCGCTCGTGATCGTGCTCTCGGTGATGAATGGCTTTCAAAAAGAGGTGCGGGATCGCATGCTCGGCGTCGTGTCCCACATCGAGGTGTATTCCAGCGATGGCCAGGCGCTGCTTGATCCCGCAGCGCTGATTGCCAAAGCCAAGCAGCACCCCCAGGTGCGCGGCGCATCCACTTTCATCACAAGCCAAGCGCTCTTGGTACGTGGCGACGATGTGAAAGGCGTGGTGTTGCGCGGCATCGACCCCGCAACAGAAGCGCAGGTGAGCGACATCGGCCAACAAGCCGCCAAGGCCGCCAAGCAGCTCACGCCGGGCGCGTTTGGCATCGTGCTCGGCGCAGATTTAGCCCGCAACATCGGCGTGCGTGGGGGCGACACGCTCACGCTGATGGCCCCCAGCGGCCAGGCTACGCCTGCGGGCATGCTGCCACGCATGCGTGCGGTGCAGGTGATCGGCACCTTTGACAGCGGCCACTTCGAATACGACGCGAACTTTGCCCTGATGCACCAAAGTGACGTCGCGCGGATATTTAGGCTCGAAGGCCCCACCGGCGTGCGCCTCAAGCTCGCCGATTTGCACCAAGCCCGAGAAGTAGCGCAAGACTTGGCCCGCGCTTTGCCCGAAGGCCACACCGTGCGGGATTGGACGCGGCAAAACCGCACTTGGTTTGCGGCCGTGCAGGTTGAAAAGCGCATGATGTTCATCATCCTCACGCTCATCGTGGCGGTGGCTGCGTTCAATTTGGTGAGCACCCTTGTGATGAGCGTGACAGATAAGCGCGCCGACATCGCCATCCTGCGCACCATCGGCGCAAGCCCCGTGAGCATCATGAAAATTTTCATGGTTCAAGGCTCGGTGGTGGGCGTGTTGGGCACCTTCGGCGGCTTAGCGATTGGGCTCTTGGTGGCCTACAACATTGATGTGATCGTGCCTGCCATTGAGCGCGTGTTCAGCATGAGCTTTTTGCCGCGAGACATTTATTTGCTCAGCCGCTTGCCGAGTGCCCCGATGCTGTCTGACATCGTGCCGG
>JAAFHN010000046.1 GCA_013298415.1 Comamonadaceae bacterium | reverse complement strand
GGATGTCGTGCGCGAGCTGTCTGACCGCATCGTGGTGCTGCACAACGGCGAGCTGGTGGCAGACGGACTGCCCGAGCAAGTGATCGCCTCCGATGTGGTGCAAGAGGCCTATTTGGGCATCGCGCCCACGCGTGATGCAGGGCTGAGTGCGTCGGTATGAGCTCAGATCCGCTCTTGGCGTTGAACGGGGTTCACACCCACATCGGCGCGTATCACATCCTTCACGGCGTGAACCTGGCTGTGCCCGCCAACCAACTCACCATGCTTTTGGGCCGAAACGGCGCGGGGAAAACCACCACACTGCGCACCATCATGGGTTTGTGGCGGGCCAGCAGCGGCCAAGTGAAATTTGCGGGCCAAGACATCACCGCCCGACCCACGCCCGACATTGCCCGGTCTGGTGTGGCCTACGTGCCAGAAAGCATGGGCGTTTTTTCCGATTTGAGCGTGAAGGAAAACATGCTTTTGGCCGCCCGCAGCGCGCGCCGAGCCGACGATTTGGACCCGAAGCGCATGGCCTGGATCTTCGACATGTTTCCTGCGATCAAAAAATTCTGGCTTCATCCCGCGGGAAAGCTTTCTGGCGGGCAAAAGCAAATGCTGGCTGTGGCCCGGGCCATCGTGGAGCCGAGGCAATTGCTCTTGGTCGATGAGCCCAGCAAAGGCCTGGCACCTGCCATCGTGCAAAACATGATAGAGGCCTTCAAGGAGCTGAAGTCCGCGCAAACCACCATCCTCTTGGTTGAGCAAAATTTCAATTTCGCGCGGCAGCTCGGCGACCGCGTGGCGGTGATGGACAACGGGCGAGTGGTGCATGCCGGTGCGATGCAAGAGCTGGCCGAGGATGGCGCGCTGCAGTCGCGTTTACTGGGTTTGTCGCTGAAGGCAGCGGCATGAAGGTTTTGACATGAAAGCGAGCGACTCGGCAGCCTCCAGAGGCAATGAGACCCTTGCCAGCGAAGCTTGGTGGGTTGGCTTGGATTGGAAGCCGCTGGCACTGGTGCCCGCACTAGGAGCGCTCGCGCTCCCGGCGGTGGGCAGCGGCTCCACCTGGCTCACGCTCACGGTCGCGGGGCTTGCGATGGGCTTGATCGTGTTCATCATCGCTTCGGGCCTGACCTTGGTGTTTGGCCTGATGGACGTGCTGAATTTCGGCCACGGCGTGTTCATCGCGCTCGGCGCGTATGTAGCCTTCAGCGTGTTTGGCGGGCTCAATGCCTATGCCGCTGCCCCCAGTTTTTGGGTGAATTTGATGGCGCTTGTGCCCGCCGTGCTGGCTGCGATGGCGGTGGCGGGTGCGCTTGGCTGGGTGTTTGAGCGCTTCATCGTGCGGCCCGTCTATGGTCAGCATTTGAAGCAAATTTTGATCACGATGGGCGGCATGATCATTGGCGAAGAAATCATCAAAGTGATTTGGGGGCCAGGTCAGTTGGCGATGCCGCTGCCAGATTCGCTGCGCGGCAGCTTCGTGCTGGCCGATGCGTCGCTTGAAAAGTACCGGCTGCTCGCGGTTGTAATCGGGCTGGCTGTGTTTGCCGGGATGGCCTGGACTTTGAGCCGCACCAAAATCGGTTTGCTGATTCGGGCCGGCGTGCAAGACCGCGAGATGGTGGAGTCCCTCGGCTACCGGATTCACCATCTGTTCGTGGGCGTGTTCGTGGTGGGTAGTGCGCTGGCTGGCTTGGGTGGCGTGATGTGGGGCCTCTACCAACAAACGGTGCTGCCGCAGATGGGCGCGCAAGTGAATGTGCTCATCTTCATCGTGATCATCATCGGCGGCCTGGGCTCCACCCTGGGTGCCTTGATCGGTGCTTTGCTGGTGGGCTTGATGGCGAACTACACCGGCTTTCTGATGCCCAAGCTGGCTCTTTTTTCCAACATCGTCTTGATGATCGCCATCCTGCTCTGGCGACCCCAGGGGGTGTATCCGGTCGCGAATCGTTAGGCCCAGCCCATGTTTGCACGCTTGCTTTCGCTTGATTTGCCTCGCAGCCGCATCTTGAGCGCGCTGCTCTTGCTCATCGCGCTCGCTCTGACTTTTGCGCCTTTTTTGCTGCCAGGGGTGAAGGCGTTGGACGTAGCGGCCAAGGTGTTGGTTTTCATTGCATTGGTGCTGAGCTTTGACTTGTTGCTGGGCTACACGGGCATCGTGAGCTTTGCGCACACCATGTTTTTTGGGATTGGTGCCTACGGGGTTGCGATCTCCATGACGCAACTCGGCCCGAGCTGGGGCGCGCTGGTTTTCGGCGTGCTTTGCGCGCTGCTGTTGTCGCTTGCGCTTTCGCTGCTGATCGGACTCTTTTCGCTGCGTGTGCGCGCCATTTTTTTTGCCATGATCACCTTGGCTGTGGCCTCGGTGTTTTTGACGCTGGCCTCCCAGCTCTCAGACTTCACCGGCGGCGAAGATGGGCTCACATTCCGCCTGCCCGCGCCGCTCGCCACGAGCTTTGTGATGTTTGACGCTGGTTTGCCTGGGCTCTTTGGACCGGTGACGGTCAATGGCCGACTGATCACTTACTATGTCTTGCTGATCGCTGTGGCTGTGATCTTTTTTGCAATGCTGCGGATCGTGAATTCGCCTTTTGGCCGCGTGTTGCAAGCCATCCGGGAAAACGAATTTCGAGCCGAAGCACTCGGCTACCGCGTGGTGGTGTACCGCTGCCTTTCCAACGTGATTGCGGCGGCTTTCGCCACCTTGGCGGGCTGCCTGCTCGCACTTTGGCTGCGCTACAACGGGCCAGACACCTCGCTTTCGTTCGAGATCATGGTGGACGTGCTGCTGATCGTGGTGATCGGCGGCATGGGCACAATTTACGGCGCGGTGGTGGGCAGTGTGCTTTTTGTGATTGCCCAGAGCTATTTGCAAGACCTGCTGCGCCTGCTCGGCAAAGCCGTGGAAGGCATGCCTTTGCTGCCCGCCTTGCTCACGCCAGACCGTTGGATGCTCTGGCTGGGTTTGCTATTCGTGCTCTCTGTGTACTACTTTCCAACCGGCGTGGTGGGTAGGCTGCGCGAGGCTGCGGCGCGGAGCCGGCAAGCAAAACAACGCAGCTGAACATCTGGGCTCGAAGCTCGGCGCCTGGCTTAGACCACCAGCACGCGCAGGTCGGGCAGGCCGTCCACGCGGCCGAGCATTTCGTCGCCAGCCACGACCGCAGCCACACCTTCGGGCGTGCCGGTGAAGATCAAGTCGCCAGCTTGCAATTCCCAAGCGGCGCTGAGGTGTTCGATGGTTTCGGCCACGTTCCAAATGAGCTTGGCCACGTTGCTGGATTGGCGGGGTTGGCCGTTTACCGTCACGCTGATGGCGGCTTGCTCAGCGCCTGCGGCTTGGGCTTTAGGAACGATTGGGCCAATCGGTGCGGACTCGTCAAAGCCTTTGCCGATGCACCAGGGGCGGCCCTGCTTTTTCATTTCGCCTTGCAAGTCGCGGCGCGTCATGTCCAGGCCAACGGCGTAGCCCCACACATGCTCATGGGCGTTCGTGGCAGAGATGTTTTTGCCGCCTTTGCCAATTGCTACGACCAACTCGATTTCGTGGTGCAGATTTTTTGTGAGGCTCGGGTAGGCCATCTTGCCTACTGAGCCTGCGTCCACCGCGATGATCGCGTTGGCAGGCTTCAAGAAGAAAAACGGTGGCTCCCGACCCGTAAAACCCATTTCCTTCGCATGATCCTCATAGTTGCGGCCCACGCAATACACGCGGTTGACCGCAAAGCGCTGGGCTGAACCATGCACAGGCACGCTCACTGTTGCAGGTGGTGCGAAAACGAAATCGGTCATGGCAAGAGGTCCTCAGAGAAGTCTGCAAAGATTGTATGTATGCGTATGAAAGCTAGGTTGCCAGCACGGCCCCATCTGCTTTGAGTTGACTTTGGATGCGGGTGATGTCGAGCGCCGCAAAATCGCCACCGAATTGCGCTGCCGCCGTGCCTGCCGCTTGGCCCATCACAAAGCAGCCGCCGCTGGCCCGCGCAGCGCTTTGGCCCTCATGCGTCATACCCGCACAACGGCCCGCCACCAGCAGATTGCGCAGGCCTTGGGGCAGCAGCATGCGGTAGGGCAGGTCGTTGCATTGCCGCCCCGGATCGCGCCAAAATTTCCAATCGATTCGGCCTTCGTTGTGCAGCTCCATCGGCCAGGCGTTGATGCCGATGCAGTCTTCAAACTCGGCCGAGGATTCGATGTGCTCGCCGCTCAACTGAAAGCTGCTTTGCAGTCGCCGCGTTTCGCGCACACCCACTTGCGGCGCGATTTCGATGATTTCGGCCTGGGCAAAGCCCGGCACCTCAGCCTTCAAAAACCGCATGTATTCGGCGATCTGCTCGCGGCCTTGGGTCTCGGCAAGGCTGAGTTGTGCGGCGTCCACGGCATTGATGGCGCGCCCATCGGCGGCCTTGAGTTGCGTTACGTTGGCGCGCCATTGGCTCGGGTTTTTTTGCGGCCGCAGAATTGCGCCGTTTCGTGCGAAGGCGTAGCGATCCGCCGCCTGGGCCATGAGCGCATTGATCGCCGAAAATTCGCCCACAGCAGCCAGCGCCACAGCCGCATCCACATGCCCCACGCGAAACATCGTGCTCGGGTAGAGGGCATTGCCTGCACCATCGCCGTATTCGAGCGGCACGCCCGCGTAATGCGCCAAATCTGCGTCGCCAGATGCATCGATGAAGCAGCGTGCGCGGATCGCCTGGCGGCCTGATTTCGTCTCGATGATGAGCGCTTGCAGCTCGTCGCCCTCTCTTACACAGCCCACCGCTAGTGCGTGAAAAAGCAACTGCACACCATGCGCTGCGCACCACTGATCGGCGGCAATCTTGTAGGCGGAGGTGTCGTAGCTGCGCACGCGAATTCGGCCTTGCATGCCGTCTTGCGGCGCGTTCAGGCCACCAAGTGCGTCAATGCGGTTCAGCAGCTCGTCTGCCGCGCCGCGCACCACTTGCGCAAAGCCGTCTGGCGTTTTGGCATACAAGCCCGCGAAGTTCGTCACACCGCCTGCCGTGCCCATACCGCCCAAAAAGCCGTAGCGCTCCAAGAGCAGCACTTTTGAGCCCAGGCGCGCAGCCGAGGTGGCGGCGGCCAAGCCCGCAGGCCCGCCGCCGAGCACGCAGACCTCAACCTCGGCAAAAACCGGCGTTTGCCGCGCGGGCTCGTGGATCACTCCACTTTGATCCCGCGCATTTGAATGATGCCGCCCAAGATCGCCGTTTCGCTTTTCACACGAGTGGCCAAGCCCTCAGGCGAAGTGCCTACCGCTTGCCAGCCTTGGGTGAAGAGCTTTTGCCTGGTGTCTGCGTCTCGCACAATGCCTGGCACCACCGCTGCAAGCTTGGCCTGCGCTGCTTTGCTGAGGCCCGATGGGCCAACGAGCGCGGTAAATACTTCCAGCTGGAAATTCAGCAAACCCGCATCCGCCAGCGGCGGCAGCTCAGGCACGAGTGGATTGCGCCCGCTGGAAGTCACGCCAATGGCTTTGAGCTTGCCCGCACGCACTTGCGGCATGGCAATGCCGGGCGGCACCAGCGCCATCTGCAATTGCCCGCCAAGCAAAGCGGTCACCACTTGCGGGTTGCCAGGGTAGGGCACATGCACGGCCTTCAAATCACCGGCCTTCACCTTCAGCAGCTCCATGCCCAAGTGCCCCACCGTGCCATTGCCAGGCGAGCCGAAATTCCACTTGTCGCCACCATTGCGCGCTGCGTCTAGAAACGCCTTGCCGTCCGGTTGGCTCGGCGTGGTCACCAGCACCAGCGGCGCGGTGGTGAGCAGCGAGATGTAGCTGAAATCCTTGGCGGGGTCGTAAGGCAGTTTGCTGTAGAGCATCTTGGCCGACGTGAGGTTGCCATTGATCACCACACCGAGTGTGTGATCGTCATTGGCTTTGGCCACTTGATCGGCGGCGATGTTGCCTGCCGCGCCCGGTTTGTTTTCCACGATCACAGGCTGGCCCAGCGCCTTGGAAAGCGGCTCGGCCAGTGTGCGAGCTGCCACGTCAGGCGTGGAGCCAGGTGGAAAGCCCACCAAAATTTTGATCGGCTTCGTGGGCCAGGGGCTGGCGCTCTGCTTCGATTTGGTCTGGGCCGCAGCCCAGGGTGAGGCAGCCAAGCCAGCGCACAGCATGCTCGCCAGCGCCAGCCTGCGCGCGAGCACGGGCACCCCAGTGGGCTGGGCGGAGCTGTGGGGCAAGTGGGATGTGAAGGAGGAGAGTTGGGTGGTGTGCATGGCGAGAAGTTGGAGAGGTGGCGCACGGTGCCTAGCACCGATGCCCATTTTGGAGGGTGTGCCATTGTGCTGGCACGTGGCCTCGTTTGCTGGTGCAAGGCATTCGGTGGCGCGAGCTTCTGTATCCGGACAACATTTCCGGGCTCCATTTTTCATCCACGTTTGCAACTTACGCTGCTTCACAGCCGCTCAAGTTTGGGCGCTCATCGAAGCCGCTGCAAAGGAGCTACAGCATGCAATCACTTACCAATTTTCCAACCCCTGGCAGCGGCGCGCGCATCGCGGGGGCAGAAGTTGCCTTGCTGGCGGCACTTTTTGCGGCAGCTTTGGCTGCCTGCGGCGGGGGAGGGGATGCCGCTCCCGCCGTGGCTGCTGCGCCACCACCCGCAGCGCCACCACCTGCAGCTACGCCAGCCCCCGCGCCTGCCCCAGCCCCTGCACCCACGCCGGCCCCCGGACCAGGCCCCGGACAAACCACCACCGCCCCGTCGTCATCGCCCGTGCCAGCTAGTGTGAACACCAGTGCCGTGGCCTGCGGCTTGGCCAGCAGCGGCACACAGCTCCTCAGCTATGCCAACACGCCTCCAGGCGCCAGCATCGCCGTGAACGAAACCTTGGCCTTCAACGCCACCTGGTCTTGCTCGGCGCAGCGCAGTTTGGCGTCCAACGGCGTGCCGAACCACGCGGTCACCAACGGGCGGTTCGCCTCGAAGCTCACCGCGCAGAGCATCTCCGTCTCGATGCCACTTGCCGCAGCGGGAAACACATTGGCCACCAGCCTGGATGTGCCCGGCTACGCGCTCAATGGCGTGAAATTCGACCCCGGCACGGGTGGCACCTGCCCCGATTCCGCCGCGAGCGATGCCAATTGCAATTACAACGGCAACGCGGGAACTTGGCGCATGGAGGCCATCGCGGGCAGCGCCTCACCCTGGCGATTCGAATTTGGCACCGACGCATCCAACGCCCATGTGCAGCCCACCGGCCAATACCACTACCACGGCATGCCAGAAGGCCTTTTGCCCAAGCTGAACACCAGCGGCACGACGCGGATGACCTTGGTGGGCTGGGCGATGGACGGCTACCCCATCTACGCACGCCACGGCTACAGCACAGCTGCCAGCGCGGCCTCGGCGCTGGTGGTGATGCGCGGCAGTTATCGCACCAAAGCCAGCCCAGACGCCAACCGCCCCTCCACCACCAGCTTCGCCATGGGCCACTTCCGGCAAGACTGGGAGTACGTCGCCGGTTCCGGCGATTTAGACGAATGCAACGGCCGAACCGGCGTCACCCCCGAGTTTCCCCAGGGCGTCTATCACTATTTCGTGACCGACACCTACCCTTACGTGGGGCGATGCCTGAAAGGTCGGGTGTGAGGCGTCGATAGCCGGGTTTTGGCCGAATTCAGCAAGAAATCAGCCCTCTGTCCAATTAAAATATACATTCATTGCTACTTTTGTGATAGCAAATTGACCCGCGATCGCACGCCAATCACATCCGCCACCGGCCTCTCGGTTGTCAATCCCAGCTTGCCTGGGCCTTGGTAGGGGTCGCTGGGGCGGTTGGCAAGGGCGTGCACGCCGGTCACGGGGTCGCGCAGCACGAGGGCGGTGCTGCCGCCGCCGTCTAAGTTGATGGCATCGCTTGCGCCTTGCGCGAGCAGGATTTGCGCGGTCTGCTGGAGGCTTGCGCCGATGCTGTGCCCCGGCTGGCGGCCATCTAGGGCGAGGAGGATCAAGGTTTTGCCATCGGCGCTCACACCCGCTGCCGTTCTGGGCGCAGCGGCTGGGCCATCGGGCGCGGTGGGCAGGCCAGCGCGCAAAAGCAGCGCATTGCCACTCACGATGTGCAGCGCATCAGGCGGTACCTCGCGCAAATCCGGCTCAATGCGGGCTGCGCCATCGCGTGTGATCACGAGGCTTGCGCGCAGCCGCTCGCTGCGAGGCGTGGCATGCACAGTGCCCGCGCTCACGTGCCAGCCCACGGGGTAGCCGGGGTTGCCTACAAAGTAAGCTATTTCTCGGCTGCCCACACGCTTTTTTTCAGCCACGCCAAAAAAGCTCGCATTGACGGCCACGTCGAGGCCGTGGCGTTCTGCCGCTTGGCTCACGGTTGCCAGCCTCATTTGGGTGGCCGTGCGCTCCGGGGTGCTTGGCAGCAGCTCGCCAGCGGGCAACACCAGCACTTGCAGGCCCGGCTCGCGCAAGTCCACATGCACCGCTATGCCTGAGACCAGGTTGCCTGCAAGCGGGTTGCCAGCATTCGGCCCCGGCTCGCTGATGCGCGTCACCTTGATGGGCTGGGCCAGCGCAGCCGCCGCCGCGAAGGCCAATACAAGCCCGGCCAGACGATGAAACACGGTTTCGAGCAGCATGGTGCAGCCAGCCTATCATGCAAACCCATGAGCCCCACGACCGCGCAAGCCGCAAATGCCGAGACCAGCGGTGCAGAGATCGACTTTGCCCACATGCCGGGGCACATGGTGCGCAAGCTCCAGCAGATTCAGGTGGCGCTTTTCATGGAGGCGGCGGGCGACATTGATCTGCCGCCGGTGCAGTTTGCAGCGCTTGCATACGCGCAATCGCATCCGCACACAGATCAAGCAAGCTTGGCCCGGGCGATTGCGTATGACCCGGTCACGATTGGCGGCGTGATTGCAAGGCTTGAGAAAAAAGGCTGGATCACCCGCGAAGGCCATCGCACAGACCGGCGTGTGAAGCGCGTAAGCGTGACTGAGGCCGGTGCCGCCGTGCTCGAAGAAATGCATGGCCGCGTGCTCAAAGTGCAGCAAATCCTGCTCGCGCCCCTGAGCCAGGAGCAAAAAGCGGCTTGGTTTGCAACCATGCAAGAGTTGCTGGACTACCACCGCCCGCCAGACGCTTGAGCTCGCCGGGGCTTGCTCTGCCCGAAAGAAGCTGAGCGTCGCCCGTGAGAAAGGCGCAAACATCGGGGCACCTTTTGCATGCGTCGGGCTCTGGCGTCAAGGGTGAAGCCTTGGAGACCTGTGATGCGGGAGCAGTTTTTGATGGATTGGCGGTCGGTTGCAGTACCCCTGGTGGCGCCCTTTGCGGTCTTCGGAGCCTGGGCCGCTGACGCGCAGACCCGCGTTGGCACGGCGGAGCTGACGCCCCTGTCAAGCACCTGCCTGGCCGAACTGCGCGCTGCCGCCGAGCGTCGCCTTTCCACCGGCGCAGTGCAGCCGAACGTGGATCTGCCCATGCTCCCCGAAGCTGAGGCACAGCAAGCTTCAGCCCGAGCGGTGCACTTGCTGGCTTTGCGCCGGCGCGAGAGCCTGATTGCGCCACCGGCTTACGCCAGCCTCGTGAGGATTCCTCCAGTTGCCGCTGCCGATGGGCTCATAGTGCCGGAAGCCCCATCCGCAGCCGACTGCCCCTGGCACGAGGTTTACGCGGCTGTGATTCAGGGAGGCTTCGCACCCAACCAGGTGGCCTATCACGGCCCGCTGAAAGAGCCCGGTGAAACGCGTTGATGCATGGCGATCAATTGCTATGAAAAACGCATCAATGAGTCAAACAAATACATGGACAGAGCATGAAAATGACCTGATTGGGACCATGCCTCAGATAAAAACCCGTTCGCCCTGAGCTTGGTCGTTGGGCATCGCCAGGGGCTTCGACAGGCTCAGCCCGAACGGACGGGTTGGCGCATCTGAGGCCTGGTCCTAATCAGGGAACATGTCGTCAAAAATGCGCCTCAGGATGCCCTGGGGCCTGAAAGCGACGCCCCTGGACGGCGTAAAGTGCGCAATGGGCGCATGCGGCGCTGAATTCGGAGTGAGGCGGGGATGAAAAATCGAGAGAAAAGATGGACGGGCTTGGCGATCACCGCTGCTGGCTTGACGGTGGCTTTCGCGCCTGTGTACGCGGCAGAGCCGCTCGCGGCAGAGCTGAAAAAACTACCCCCGCTGAGTGCGACTTGCATCGTGGATGTGGAATTGGCCCTTGCCAAAAGCGATGCGGCGGGACTGCGCAAACTGTTCGTGCCCGGCGAAACGGCCCGGCGCGTAGGCGAGATATTCGAGGTGTCGGGCAAGCTTGACCAGGTGCGTCCTGCGCGCGGGCTTGTGGATGGGAATACGGATGGCCGATTTGCACACCGGCAGTTTGCCCTGATGGCGAAGGAACATGCCAGCGGCTATTTAGCGACGTGGTTCGCCGCGGAATCACCGAAGCTCGGGCCCGTTCGTATCCAGGTGGGGTACGTGCCGTCTGAACCCTGCCGCGTCATGGGGGTTTGGGTGAACTTCGACGTGAAGCGAGCGGCGGCGTCGGCAGCTGCACTGCCTTGACGAGCTTGCGCGCGGGCCCAGAAACATCGAGCCCCTTGCTTCAAAAAGAGAAGCACTGCATTCAACAAATACCGTGACAGAGCCAGAAAAAACATCCAAAAACGCATCCGACGCGCAAAAAGACTCTCTGACCGATGCGTTGATGCTGGCTGCTGCGATTGCGGTGGTGAACGGCTTTGCGCGCTTTGCCTATGCGCTGCTCTTGCCGCCGATGCGCAGCGATTTGGTTTGGGACTACGCGCTTTCGGGCTGGCTGAACACGGCAAACTCCATCGGCTACGGCACGGGCGCCTTGCTTGGGCTGCTCTGGGCGCTGCGGTTTCGGCCTGCGCAGCTTTTCACTTGGGGCTTGATCGGCACGATGCTCACGCTGCTCGCGTGTGCCTTCACGCAGAGCTTGTGGTGGATGATGGCTTGGCGCTTTTTGAGCGGCGTGGGCTCGGCCTGGGTGTTTGCCTGCGGCGGCGCAATGATTGCGGCGCGCTACGCGCACAACCCGCAAAAGGCTGGTGCTGCGATTGCGCTCGTCTACGCAGGCGGCGGCTTTGGCATGGCGGCCAGCGGGCCCTTGCTCTACCCG
>JAAFHN010000223.1:4842-5301 GCA_013298415.1 Comamonadaceae bacterium | reverse complement strand
GAGGCCAGCGCCCGCCGCCATGGAGCTTGCAGCGCGCATCCACGCCGCCCTGCCGCAAACGCAGTGCCAGCGCTGCGGCTACCCCGATTGCGCGGCCTACGCCCAGGCGATTGCCACTGAAGGCGTGCCAATCAATCAGTGCCCACCCGGCGGGGAGGAAGGCGTGGAGCGCCTTGCCGCGATCACTGGCCAGCCGCTGCTGCCGCTCAATCCCGAAAATGGCTACGAAGGCCCGCTCACGGTGGCCTTCATCGATGAAACCTGGTGCATCGGCTGCACGCTGTGCATCAAAGCCTGCCCCACGGATGCCATCATTGGCACGAACAAAGCCATGCACACCGTGATCGAGCCGCACTGCACCGGCTGCGAGCTGTGCATTCCGGCATGCCCCGTGGATTGCATCCACCTGGAGGCCGTCACCCCCGAACTCTCCGGCTGGGCCGCCTGGGCACAAGCAAG
>JAAFHN010000223.1:0-4832 GCA_013298415.1 Comamonadaceae bacterium | reverse complement strand
CACGTCGTATCGCGCAAGGGCCGATGCGGCGCTTGCGCGATACGACGTGCGCCAGCTCAGAGGCCGCTGAAGCACTGTGGAGCCTTCGTCGAGCGGAAAGTCTGGGTAAAAGTCTACTCTGTCCATGATTTTATTGAATCTGATGCTATCCTTTATGAAGTGATTTTCTCACCAAGCGAGTGACGAACATGGTCAACAAACTCAAGCTGCTGGAAGACGAGATTGGCAGAAAACTGACTGAGAGCGCAGCCTCCGGCGAGTTGGCAAGCGCCAGCGGCTACGGCAAACCGCTGAAGCTCGATGACGGCTATGCCCAGACCCCGGAAGAGCTGCGGCTTGGCTTCAAGATGCTGAAGGAAGCGGGGTTCGTCCCACCTGAAGTGGAGTTGATGCAGCAGATTGCCGCACTGCGCGAGGCGGCTGAGCAAGAACCGGATCTCAGACAACGGGAGCGGATGCATCAGCGCTTGCAGTCCATGGAGCTGAAACTGGCATTTGCCAAGGATCGCTTGCGCGGCCCCTGAGTCTAAGTGTGCCGTTTGGCGCGTTGGCTGGCCGCCGGCCCCACGCGCTAAACTCCCGTATGGGAAATCACACAAACAACGCCAAGGCCGCGCCATTTTTCGCGCCGCAATCGTTTTCGTCCGCGCAGGCAGCGCTGGACCAAGTTCACACCATTTATGAGGCCAGCGTGGGCTACCTGCGGGAATCGCTGGATGCCTACGTGCGCGGCGAACTGCCGCAGGGCAGGGTGCGGGCTTGCTACCCCTTCGTGCGCTTGCGGGCGCAAACCAGCGCCCACATGCGCGGCCAAAAGCGGCAAAGCTACGGCTTCGTGCAAGGTGCGGGCACGTTTGAGACCACGCTCACCAAACCCACGCTTTTTGGCCGCTATCTGAAAGACCAATTCGAGCTGCTGCTGGCCAACCACGGCGCAGAGCTGGAAGTGGGCACAAGCAACGAGCCAATCCCCGTGCACTTTTCCTTTGCCGAGCACACCCACCTGGAAGGCGAGTTGCCGCCCGAGCGGCGCGCGTTGATGCGCGATCTTTTCGATCTGCCCGATCTGGGCGCGATGAACGACGACATCGCCAACGGCACCTACGACACCGCAGGCCGCGTGCAGCCGCTCTCGCTTTTCACCGCGCCTCGGGTGGACTATTCACTGCACCGCCTGCGCCACTACACAGGTACGAGCACCGAGCACTTTCAAAACTATGTGCTCTTCACGAACTATCAGTTCTACATCGATGAATTCGTGAAGCTCGGTCATGCGGCGATGCAAGACCCGCAAAGCGAATACACCGCCTTCGTGGAGCCGGGCAATGTGGTCACGCGGCGCGTGGGCTTTGCTGCACAGCCCGCTGATGCGCTGGGCAAAGAGCCCCCGCGCTTGCCGCAAATGCCGGCCTATCACTTGGTGCGCGAGGGCCACAGCGGTGTAACCATGGTGAACATGGGCGTGGGCCCGGCGAACGCGAAAAACATCACCGACCACATTGCGGTGTTGCGCCCGCATGTGTGGCTGATGCTCGGCCACTGCGCCGGCCTTCGCCAAACGCAAGACTTGGGCGACTACGTGCTCGCCCACGCCTACGTGCGCGACGATCATGTGCTCGATGAAGACTTGCCGCTGTGGGTGCCAATTCCCGCGCTGGCGGAAGTGCAAGTGGCCCTGCAACAAGCCGTGGCCGATGTGGCGCAGTTGCCAAAAGCTGAGTTGAAGCAGTTGCTGCGCACCGGCACGGTTGCCAGTACCGATAACCGAAATTGGGAGCTTTTGGGTTTGGCCAAGCTCAGCCAGCGCTTCAACCAAAGCCGCGCCATCGCGCTCGACATGGAAAGCGCCACGATTGCCGCCAACGGCTTCCGCTTCCGCGTGCCCTACGGCACCTTGCTTTGTGTGAGCGACAAGCCCCTGCACGGCGAAATCAAACTTCCCGGCATGGCCAACCAGTTCTACCGCGACCGGGTGGATCAGCATTTGCGCATCGGCATGCGGGCTGTAGAGCACTTGCGCGCACTCGGCCCCACGCAGCTTCACAGCCGCAAGCTCAGGAGCTTTGCGGAAGTGGCGTTTCAGTAAATCCTTCAGCGCTTGCGATCATGTCCACACTTCAACACATCTCCATCGTCACGGGCGCCTCGCGCGGCATGGGCGAAGCCATCGCCGTGGTGTTGGCTGAGCGCGGCCAGCGCGTGCTTGGCATTTCGCGCGGCCACAGTGCTGCGCTTGCGGCCCATCCGCTTGCCGAGCAATGGCAAGAAGATCTGAGCTCGGCCACGGCGGCCTGTGAACGCCTGGCCGCTTGGCTTTCGAGCTTGCCTGGCAACGAAATCGCGTCCATCAGCTTGATTCACAACGCAGCCTTGGTCGCCGATCCCGGCCCCGTTCACGAAGGCAAGCCAGCGCAGATTGAAGCCGTGTTTCGCGTGGGCTTGGAGTCTGCCGCCTTGCTGAGCCAAGCCTTTTTGGCGGCCACACGTGATTGGACTTGCGACAAGCGCGTGCTGCACATCTCCTCAGGCAACGGCCGCCGCGCGTTGGCGGGCACAGCGGTGTACAGCGCGGTGAAAGCGGGGCTCGACCACTACTGCCGTGTGTTGGCGCTCGATGAAGCGGCGTTTGGCGACAAAGGCGCAAAAGTGTGTGCGCTGGCCCCAGGCGTGATTGATACCGACATGCAAACCCAAATCCGCAGCGCCGATCCTGCCAAATTTGCGGCGCAACCCATGTTTGCTGCCTACAAAGCCGAGGGCCATTTGCTCAGCCCCCGCGCCGCAGCCGAGCGTGTGCTCGCCTACTTAGCGCGCGCAGATTTCGGCAGCAAGCCAGTCGCCGACGTGCGCGATCCCGACTGACCTTTAGGCTGCCAAAAGCGCTTGCACCCGAGCTTGCAAGGCTGTGGGCGAAACGATAGAAGCGGGCACGGCCTCGCCAGCGCTCAGGCCCACCCTGCTGAAGAGGCCGCGCCGGAAGGGGCGCACCATGGCGTTGCCTTGCTCTACGCGGCTGAAATAGCTGCCCCAGAGGTTGGTGAGGGCCATGGGGACTACGGGCGGCTCAATGCCTTCGGCTTTGGCGCGCTCTAGGATTTTCATGATGCCGCCTTTGAAAGGCTGCAAGCTGCCGTCTTTGGTGATACCGCCTTCAGGAAAGATGGCGAGCAAATCGCCATCGCGCAGGGTTTTGGCCGCCGCTTCAAACGCGGCATCGTAGGCAACAGGGTCTTCGCTGCGGGGCGCAATTGGAATTGCCTTGGCGAGCTTAAACAGCGCGCCGAGCACCGGCAGCTTGAAGATGCGGTGATCCATCACAAAGCGGATCGGCCTTGGGCTTGCCGCCATCAGCAGCACGGCATCGATGAAGCTCACGTGATTGCAGGCCAAAATGGCTGCGCCTTGGGCGGGAATGTGCTCATCGCCTTGCACCTTGAATCGGTAGACGCAGCGCGAAAGCACCCAGGCCACGAATCGCAGCAAATATTCGGGCACCAAGAAAAAGATGTAGGCTGCCACCACCGCATTGGCAATCGCTACACATAAAAACACTTGTGGAATGCTGAATCTCGACTTGAGCAATACACCGACAATCAAGGAACTCGCGATCATGAAAAGCGCATTCAGGATGTTATTTGCCGCGATGATGCGCGCCCGGTGTGTGGGCACGCTGCGCAATTGAATCAGCGCATACATCGGCACGCTGTACAAACCTGCAAAAAGGCTGAGCAAGGCCAAATCCGCCATCACACGCCAATGCGCCGGCTGAGCGATGAATCCTGCAACCGTGTAGTTGCTTGCAACCGGGGGCAGGCTGCGCGAAGCAAAGTACAAATCGAGGGCAAACACGCTCATGCCTATCGCGCCCAGTGGCACCAGGCCGATTTCCACCTGGCGGCGGCTGAAGGTCTCACACAGCAGCGAGCCGATGGCAATGCCGATGGAAAACACCACCAGCAAAAGCGATGCCACACCTTCGTTGCCGTGGAGTACGTCTTTGGCAAAGCTTGGAAACTGGCTCAAAAACACCGCACCAAAAAACCACATCCAGCTGATGCCGAGCAAGCTGCGAAACACAACGATGTTGCCGTGGGCGAGCTTGAGATTTCGCCAGGTTTCAGTAAATGGGTTCCAATTGATTTTGAGATCCGGATCGGTGGCTGGCGCGCTGGGAATGAATCCAGCCACCAGTCTGCCCACGATGGCCGCAGCCACGCAGGACAGCGCGGTGAGTTTGGCACCCACCTCGGGCATGGCAATCAGCAATCCACCCGCCACATTGCCGAGCAAAATCGCCACAAAGGTGCCCATTTCCACCATGCCGTTGCCGCCCGTCAATTCACGTTCATTGAGCACTTGCGGCATGTAGGCAAATTTCACCGGGCCAAACAGGGTGGAGTGCACGCCCATTAAAAAGGTGCAGAGCAAAAGCACAGGCACATTGGCCGAATAAAACCCCCAGGCCGCAATCAGCATGATGCCGATTTCCAGGTTTTTCACGAATCGGATCATGGCCGTTTTGTCGTACTTGTCGGTGAGCTGCCCGCTTGTCGCCGAAAACAGCAAAAACGGCAAGATGAAGAGCGCACCGATCACCAGCCCGGCCATCGTAGGTGGTAGCCAGCTCACTTGCAGCTGGTAAGTCACCATCACCGTGAAGGCAAATTTGAAGAGGTTGTCGTTGGCAGCACCTGCAAACTGCGTCCAGAAAAACGGGGCAAAGCGGCGCTGTTTGAGGAGGGCAAATTGGTTGGGGTGGCTCATGGGGCGTTTGGATTGGGTTCGGAAGGCATTTTGCGGCAAATTCGGAGACTTTTTAGATCAGTGTCCAG
>JAAFHN010000332.1 GCA_013298415.1 Comamonadaceae bacterium | reverse complement strand
GCCGCTCAAGGTCGAGATGGTGGAGATGCTGGGCGCAGAGCGCTTGGTGTATGGCCGCATCCAAGGCGAAGGCGCAAGCCCGCAGAGCCCCCTCATCATCGTGCGCGCCAACGAAGCCCACGCCGCCCCGCGCCTGGGCGATTCGATTTTCGTCGCCCCAGTGCCCGGCCAAATCCACGCCTTCGACGCACAGGGGCAGCGGCTGGATTGAGGGGCCCGCAGTTGACTTACGATTGCTGGCACTGTCATGACTGACTGAACCATGCGACCGTCGCAAGCCCTTGAACTCTGCCGAAGCGCTGCACGCGAAGCACCAAAACGCTACCGCGCTGAAAACCTGCGCGTATTTGGCTCGGTGGTACGCGGGGAAGACAAAGATGGCAGCGACATTGACTTGCTGGTGGATCCGCTGCCTGGCGCGACCCTCTTTGATTTGGGGGGTCTGCAAGGCGAATTGGAAGCGCTTTTAAAGGTACGCGTGGATTTGCTCACGCCCAAAGACCTGCCTGAGAAGTTTCGCGCTGCGGTGCTCGCCCAGGCGCAAGCGGTATGAATGCTCACCGCCTGCCTGACTATCTCGGGCACATGCGGCAAGCCGCATCGGATGCGTGCGCGTTCGTAGAAGCAATGACCTGGGAAGATTTCGCCGCCGACAAGCGCACCCAGCAGGCCGTCGTGATGAATCTCATCATCTTGGGCGAAGCCAGCACCAAGGTGATGGATGGCTACCCTGCGTTTGTGCTTGAGCAGCCGAGCGTGCCCTGGCGCGCGATGCGAGGGATGCGCAACCGCATGGCGCACGGGTACTTCGACGTGAACTTGGAAGTCGTTTGGGAAACCTTGCAATCGGCTCTGCCCGAACTGTTGTCCGGCTGGGGCTCGGTGCAAGCTGCCGGAGAAAGTTGGTCACACGATGTTTGACTGGAATTTCCCCTTTTGGATTGCGCACCGTGGCGCAGGAAAGCTTGCGCCGGAAAACACCTTGGCTGCGTTTCGATTGGGCTCGCAGCACGGCTATCGCGCCTTTGAATGCGATGTGAAGCTGAGCCGCGATGGCGAGCTTTTTTTGCTGCACGACGCAACACTTTCGCGCACGACCAACCTGCGCGAACGCTTAGGCGATGGCGCGAGCCCGGAAGCGGCGGCGCATGATTGGACGCAACTTGCACAACTCGATGCAGGCGCATGGCACTCGCGTGCCTACGCAGGCGAGCCTCTGCCGCGCTTGGAGGCCATCGTGCGATACGCGCAGGCCAATGGTGCGCGGCTGAATTTAGAGATCAAGCCCATTCCTGGGATGGGCGCAGCCACTGGCAAGGCCGTTGCCGCCTACTGCGCCAAGCATTTCGCGGATTCAGCCGATTTACCGCTGCTCAGCTCATTCACCGTCGAAAGCCTTGCGGCCGCACGCGACGAAACGCCACACATCCCTCGAGGCTTGCTGATCGACACTTGGCGCGACACCTGGCTGGCTGAGGCCGGGCAATTGAAGTGCGCCGCAATCATCTTGAACTACAGCCTGTGGAGTGCCGAGCGCGTGACCGCTGCGCATGCCGCAGGTTTCAAGTGCTTGAGCTACACCGTGAACGACGAATCAGTCGCCCAATGGCTGATCGCGCTTGGCACCGATGGGATCATCACGGATCGCGTCGATTTGTTCAGCCCCGCAGGCTGATGCTTAATACCGATTGCTCAGTACCGCTTGCCCAGCAGCCACAGCGACAGGCGCATGAAGCGGTAGGCGAAGTGGTCGATCAGGCGGTCGTACCAGGGGCGGTTTAAGAATGCATGGGCTTGCACGTCCACGCCTTCGGTTTCGCAGGCGGTTTGAAGCTGATTTCGCAGCTCGGTTGCAAAGCTTGTATCTCGTACCACCACGTTGGCTTCGCGAGCCATGAGCAGGCTAAACGGATCCAGGTTGCTGGAGCCGACCGTGGCCCAGGCCGTCTGCGCATCGTCTGCATCAATCACGGCCACCTTGGCGTGCAAAAAGCTGGCTTGGTATTCCACGATTCGGATGCCGGCTTGCAAGAGCGGCGCATAGATCGCTCGCGTGGCGTGAACTTGAAAGAAGTACTCGCGCTTGCCTTGCAGCAAGAGCGTGACCTTCACGCCTCGCTTAGCAGCTTCAATCAAGGCGCGCCTGAACTTGCTGCCGGGCACGAAGTAGGCATTCGCAATCCACACTTCGTGCTCGGCCTGGCCGATGGCGCGGCGGTAAGCGCGTTCGATCTGGCGGCGGTTGAGCAGGTTGTCGCGCAGCAAAAGCGCAGCGCGCACGCCGGCGCTTTGGGTCATTTGCTGCGGCTCGGTGCTTGCTTTTCGCTCTGGCCGAATAGCACTCAGCACCCGCGCGCTGCCCGTGCGCAGCGCGGTCAGTATGGGCCGCACTTGGGCTTGGCGGGCTTGACGGGCCGCATCACCCCAGCTCCAAAGCTGCTCTTGAGCGTCTGCGATCTGTTGGATGAGTGGGCCAGTGATGCGAATCGCAAAGTCAAAGCGCGGCTTGTCCAAAGCCCCGTGGTTGGGGTCGTAGTAATCGTCCAGCAAATTGATGCCGCCGCAAAAACCTATCGCCGATTCAGTTTGCGCATCGACCGCGCACAGCTTGCGGTGCAACCTGCGCCAGCGGCTCGGCTGCAAGTAGGCCGTCAAGCCAAAGGGCGAATACACGCGCCAAGCCACGCCCGCGCGGTTGAACTCGGCCTGCCACGCCTCGGGCACCTCGCCCGTGCCCACGCCATCCATCAGCAAGCGCACCTGCACGCCGCTCTCAGCGGCATGCACCAAGGCGCGGGCTACGGCGATGCTGGAAAGCCCATGGTCTTCGTTGAAGTCGAAGATGTAGGTTTCCAGCCCCACGCTGTGCTGCGCGGCATTGATGGCTTGCACGAGAGCGGCAAAGTAGGCTTCTCCGCCGTGCAGCAATGTGATGGTGTGGCCAGCCTGGGTCATGATGAATGCTACACAAAAAATAGCATTGGATTGAATGAATACTAGGACAGTGAGGCATTTTTATATCAAAAATGGCCTTTGGCTACTGCTCCAAGCCTTCCAAGTGCATCACCAGCGGCAAATGGTCGCTCATCTTGGCCCAGGCGCGCCCGCGCGGCACCTCCGCATGCGTGCAGCGCAGCCCGCGCGCATACACCCGATCCAAGTGCAGGATCGGCAAGCGGGCCGGAAACGTAGGCAGGCGCACTGCCTCTAAGGTGCGCAAACCCATGCGCCGCAGCGGCTCGTGCAGCCGCTCCGTCCAATCGTTCCAATCGCCTGCCACGATCAGTGGGGCTGTGTCGTCTTCAGGGATCGCGCGGCGAATGTAGTCGGCCAATTGCGCAGTTTGGCGAATGCGGCTGCCGCCAAAAAGCCCGAAGTGGATCACGATCACGTGAACCAGCGAGCCGTTGATTTGGAGCCGCACATGAAGCAAGCCGCGCTGCTCAAAGCGGTGGTCGCTCATGTCTTCGTGCGCATGGCCAAGGATCGGCCAGCGGCTCAAGAGCGCATTGCCGTGCTCTCCAAAGCGCGTGTAGGCATTGGTCACATAGATTGATTCGTAGCCATCGGGTGCCAACACATCAGCCTGCGGCGCATCCGGCCAGCGCGCCTTGGCAAATCGCTTGGCCTCGCGCACATGAAACTTGCGCACCTCTTGCAGGCAAATGATGTCCGCGTTCAGCGACTCCACGCCAAGCGCCAGATGGTGAATCTCAAGCCGCCGGATCGGCCCAATGCCGTTCACGCCCTTGTGAATATTCCAGGTGGCGATTTTGAGATTCATTGGGGGAATGTAGCCTGGTCTTGAGCAGGTCTTTTCTCGCAGGAATTTGCTTTGGTCTTCTTAGATCTTTGCTTTTTTCAGAGTTGGCTAGGCCGGGTCTCGCCCCGGCGGGCGACTGACTTTTGCCCGGCAGCAAAAGTAAGCAAAAGTGCCGCCCCGATCAAC
>JAAFHN010000096.1 GCA_013298415.1 Comamonadaceae bacterium | reverse complement strand
CTGACGGGTTGATTTGGATGGCTTCTGCCTCATCCGGCTCGGGCAGCACGGCAACCGTGCAGGCGCTTGTGTGGATGCGGCCTTGGCTCTCGGTCACGGGCACGCGCTGCACGCGGTGGCCGCCGGATTCAAAGCGGAACACGCCGTAGGCCCCTGGGCCAAGGGTTCCGTCTTCCTTCATTTTGGGCGCGCCCTCGATGCGCAGCACCACTTCTTTGTAGCCGCCGAGTTCGGCTTGCGATTCGCTCAAAACTTCCACGCGCCAATTCAGCCCCGCGCAGTAGCGGGTGTACATGCGCATGAGATCTCCAGCAAAGAGCGCCGACTCGTCGCCGCCTGTGCCCGCCCGGATTTCGATGAAGGCGGGGCGCTGGTCGTCTGGGTCTTTGGGGATGAGCAAGCGCTCGATGTCGAGGATGAGCTGCTTTAACTCTTCTTGGCAAGCTGCGATTTCTTCGCGGGCCATCTCGGCCATGTCGGGGTCAGCCAGCAGCTCATGCGCCTGGGCCAAATCGGCTTCGCGCTGCTTGTATTTGGCATAGCGCTGGGCCGAAGGTTGCAGCTCGGCATGCTCAACGCTCAAGCTGCGGTAGGCCTTGGCATCGGCCTGAATATCGGGCTGAGAGAGCAAATGCTCCAGCTCCGCCTGGCGCTGGGCTTTTTGCTCCAAGGTGTCGCGGAGGAAGGGCTTCATTGCGGCGTAGGGGACAGGTAACGCGAAAAGCGCGGAAATGACGCGAAAAGCGCAAAAAAGCAGCCTTGGAATGTGGGGAGTGGCATTCGCAGATTACTATCCTTTTTGTAGCATTGAATATTGAAAACACATAGACAGAGGGCGGATATCACTGAAAATCGGCTGTGTTTTGGAGTTTTTCGCAAGTTTTCCGCGTTTTTCGCGTTACTGGCTGCCCGGCTGCTCGACTCGCCGTGCAACGCGCTGCACGCCTTGCACTTGCAGGCCCGGAACATCGGCGAAGTCGCGGGGGTTCATGGTGAGGATGGCGGCTTTGTGAACGAGTGCAGCGGCGGCCAGCCAAAGGTCGTTGGTGCGTTGTCGCACGGCCCCTTGCTGGCGCACATGGGCGGCGATGATGCCGTAGCGCAGCGCGACTTCGATGGATTGCTCCAGTACGCGGTGTTTGAGCACGATGTCCAGCGCCAGCCGCCGCGACTCGCGCACCAGGGCAGAGCGCGCAAGCTCCACGCCGACCTTGAGTTCGCCGAGCACGATGGGGCTGGTGACCATCTCAAACGGCTCTACGGCCCCCAGCACCGCCTGCCGAGAGATCTCCTCGTTTTCAAGGCCGATCCAGATGTTGGTATCGATCAGCAGCGGCGTTTGAGCAGTCGAAGTCGGCGTGGTGATCGAGGCAGTCTGGGAGCTTGCAGCCACGCTCATGCGCTTCGCCGCTCATAGGGGTCAACGAGTTCCTCCAGCGGCCTGAGCGTGGCCTGCAGCTCAGTCCAGTCATGGTCAGGCTCGCCGGTCACGGGGTCCAGGCCTCTTCCCCAGAGCGCGTTGATCGTTTCTGCTGCCGACAGCGCCGGGGCTGTTTTCGGCGGGCGGCTGATGTGGGCCACGGGCTCGTTGTGCCGCTCGATCACCACATGCTCGTAGCGATCCAGTTGGTCGATCACGCTGCGGCAATTGCGCACGAAATCGGTAGCGCTGATGGTGAGGACTGTCATGGGGGCCGGGGCGGTAGTTTTGCGCATTTTATGTAATTTACGCAAATTGAGGGAGTCAAAGGGTTGGGAGCCGATATAACGCAGAAAGCACGGGAAGGGCGCGAAAAACGCGGAAAGCAGCCTTGAAATTTGGGGTGTGGCGTGGAGAGGTCACTCCGCTTTTTATAGCGATAGATGTTGGAAATACCTCGACGGAGTGCCGATATCACCAAAAATCGGCTGTGTTTTCGTGCTTTTCGCGTTACCGGCTGTCCAGCTCCCGTCAAACCCAGCTAATGCCGCAGCAACAGTTGCTCCACGCCTGCTGCGGCGCGTTCACGCTCCAACGGGTCGGCGCTGTTGAGCGCGGCGTAGCTGGCGTGCAGCGCCTTTTGCATCAGGGCTTTGCTCATGGCTTCAAGTACGGCTTGAGGATCGTCGCCTTTGGCGAGCGACTTTTTGGCGCGGGCAAGTTCGGCTTCGCGCCAGGCATCGGCTTGCGCGTTCAGGCGCTGGATCAGCGGCAGGCTTTGGCGGGCTTGCATCCAGGCCATGAAGCTTTCTACGCCCGCATCCACGATGGTCTGCGCCTGCGCCACCGCCGCTTGGCGAGAGGCTTTGCCTTGCTGCACGAGCGTGGAGAGGTCGTCTACCGTGTAGAGGTACACATCGCTCAGGCGCTTCACCTCGATTTCAATGTCGCGCGGCACGGCCAGGTCCACCATGAACATCGGCTTGTGTTTGCGGGCCTTGAGCGCACGCTCCACAGCACCCAAGCCAATGATCGGCAAAGTGCTGGCAGTGCAACTGACCACCACGTCAAACTCATGCAGGCGCGTGGGCAGCTCGGCCAAACTGATGCTTCGCGCGAAGGCTTGGGTGCCCGCAGCTTGCGCCTTGCCGATCGCGGCTTCTTGCGCTTGGTTCAGGCGCAGGGCCAAACCGGAGCTGCGCTCAGCAGAACGGTTGGCGATCACGATTTGCTTTGGTGAATGCGCAGCGAAGTGGGTGGCCGCCAACTCAATCATTTCGCCCGCACCTACAAAGAGCATGCGCGTGGCGCTCAAGTCTTCAAACAAGGCTTGTGCCAGTTTCACAGCCGCTGCGGGCATGCTGATCGAAGCTTGGGCCAGCTCGGTTTGGCTGCGCACGTCTTTGGCGACCGAGAAGCTGCGCTGAAAAAGCTGATTCAGCGTGCTGCCCAGCGTGCCAGCTGCATCGGCGCTTTTCACGGCGGTTTTGAATTGACCCAGGATTTGGGATTCGCCCAGCACCATGCTGTCGAGCCCCGAAGCCACCCTGAACGCATGGCGAGCAGCATCGCCGGCTTGAAGGGTGTAAACATGCTTTTGCAAGCTGCTTTGCGCAACCCCGCCGCGCGTGGCCAGCCAATCGAGCGCGGCGCAGAGCTGCTGCGGTGCATCGGCACTGCCATCCACATGGCAAAACAAATCCGTGCGGTTGCAGGTGCTCAAAATCGCAGTTTGCACCTGCTGCGTGGTGGCCTGCAGGGCGCGGGCCAAGGCCTCGCGCAGGGCTTGCAAGGCTTGGGGCAGCTGGTCATCGGGCAGCGCAAAACGGCCGCGCAAATCGAGTGGCGCGGTGGTGTGGTTGAGTCCGAGTGCGATGACAGTCACTGCGCTATTGTAAATTTCGGGCCTTCCATGCTCTAGGTTGTGCCTCTGTGTCGTTTTGGGCCGCTTGCATTCATCTGGCGAACTTCGTCTACCCCGCTCTCGGTATGGCGGTGCTCGTGAGCCTGCTTGCCCATTGGCTTGCACCCAAGCCGCGACGGGGGCTGAAGCTTGTGCATGCCATGCCGCTCAACGCCGCCGTGGGCATTGCCGTGCTGGTGAGCGGCCTCGTTTACTTTGGCAACGACGGCAAGATGGCGACCTATGCCGCGCTGATCGCCGCGAGTGCTGGGACTGCGTTTGCAGCGCAGGGGCTCTGGCGGCGCTGAACACACACATCCCGTTCGGGCTGAGCCCGTCGAAGCCCTCGGCGGTGCCCTTCGACCAAGCTCAGGGCGAACGGGGGTGGGGGCTCGGAGCGAACTGAGGTGTGAGCTCAGGGCGAACGGAGGTGTGGGCTCGGAGCGAACAGAGGGTGGGCTCCGGGCTGGCAGGAGCGCAGGCGCTCCGAGCAGGCCTAGGGCAAACCTTCCGTAACCGCGATCTTTGGCCGCGTCTTGAAGAACTTCATCGGCACGCCCGCACTGGCCGCGGCCTTGACTTCGTTTTTGAAAGCTTGCAGCTGGCCGGGCTTCATCTTGCCCACCACGTGCATCTCACACGGCTTGCAATCGAATTTCAGCGTGAGCTTTTCTTTGCCGTTGATGAGCATCAGCGGCTCGGCCTTGATCGTGCCTTTCACGCCCACCACGCCTTTGGCCTGCTTGGGGCACAGGCTCATGCTCCAGCGCACGCAGTGCTTGGTGATCATCAGGCTCACTTCGCCAAGCTCTTGATACGCCTCGTAGGCAGGCTCGATCACTTTCACGCCGTGCTGGGTGTAGAAGGCGTGGGCTTGCGTGTTGAGCACATTGCCCAAGTAGCTGAGCGAATCTTGCGGAAACGCGGCCGGCGGCTGGGCGGGAGCCTTGCGCTCCAGGCAGGTGAAGTTCGTCGTGCGGGCTGCATCGAGCGCTTCGACGGCACTGCGGCGAGCCGTGTTGAGCGCGCTCGCTGGAATGAACCACGGTTCGCTCAAGTGAAGCGAAACCTCGGTCGCCGTGTAAATCGTGCCGCCGAGTTTGCTCAGGCCTTCGCGCAACGACGCTTCGTTTTTTGTAGCAACAGATGCCCTATTTACCTGGACAGTGAAGGTATTTTTCTCTGAAATGCCGTTTTCATCGGTGATTTCAAGCCTCAGGTGGAGGTTTTGGGCATCTTGAGCTTCTTCACGCAGGCTCAGCCACACGCCGACCTTCCTGTCGCTGGATTTTTTGTCGAGCTGTTTGAGCCAAAGCGAATCGCGGTTGCGCCGCAGCGTGAGGCCTTTGCGCAAGTCTTTGAAGCTCTGTACCGCCTCGCGCGGAAAGGCGCGCCAGCGGTTTGCGCCGAGGTGTTCCACGCGGTTCACATGCACGCCCACCAGGTTGCGCTGCAAATCGAGGTAGGTGAGGCCATCGCCATTGGTCAGCGTGATGTCGCCGAGTTCAGGGTCGGTTTCCAGCTCAAAGTGGTCGGCAGCGACTTTGCTCACCCAGCCGAGTGGCATGCCAGAGTGCTTGGGCGTGTCAAACGCGCCGATGTGCAGCGGGTCGTGTGCTTCCAGCCTGCCGCGTACAAAGTAGTCGGTGGATTCGCGGTTGAAGTTTTGCTGTGGCTCGGGCGTGAAGCTGAAGCTGGTTTTGCCAGCCGATGCCGCTGCCAGCTCAGGGCGCTGCTCCAAAATTTCATCCAGCAGCAGCCTGTAGTGCGCGGTGATGTTCTTCACGTAGGCCATGTCTTTGTAGCGGCCCTCGATCTTGAAGCTGCGGATGCCCGCATCGATCAGCGCGGCCATGTTGGCCGATTGGTCGTTGTCTTTCATCGAAAGCACGTGTTTGTCGTGCGCGATGAAGCGGCCTTGCGCGTCTGTCACTTGGTAGGGCAGGCGGCAAGCTTGGTTGCACTCGCCCCGGTTGGCACTGCGGCCCGTGTGCGCCTCGCCGATGTAGCACTGGCCGCTGTAGGCCACGCAGAGCGCGCCGTGAACGAAGAATTCAAGGATCGTGTCGGGCTGAGTGCCAGCGCGGATGGCCGCGATCTGGCCCAAATCCAGCTCGCGGGCGAGAACCAGCTGGCTGAAGCCCACGTCTTGCAAAAAAGCGGCCTTCTCAGGCGTGCGGATGTCGCTTTGCGTGCTGGCGTGCAGCTGGATCGGCGGCATGTCGAGCATCAGCAAGCCCATGTCTTGCACGATGAGGGCATCCACACCCGCGTCGTAGGCTTCCCAAGCGGTGCGGCGCGCGGCTTCGAGCTCGTCGTCGCGAAAAATCGTGTTCAGCGTGAGAAAGATGCGGGCGTTGAAACGGTGCGCGTGAGCGACGAGCCGCGCGATGTCAACCATCTCGTTGCACGCGTTTTTGCGCGCCCCGAAAGCTGGCCCGCCGATGTACACGGCATCGGCGCCGTGGTTGATCGCCTCGATGCCAATGGCCACGTCGCGGGCGGGAGACAGCAGTTCAAGCTGGTGGGGATACATGGGGCTCAATTATCGCACTTCAGCGCGAAATTTGATGCATTTACTCACAACTGTCCAAGCATTTGCTTGATTTGTTGCTATCATTTTTGAATATTCATTTTCACGTTGGAGACAAAGAAAAAAGCCGCTGAACCAGCGGCTTTTTTGGCGAACGCAGCAGCTTCACTTCACGATGCCACGCGCCTCGATCACCACGCGACGATCCGGTTGCAGACAGTCGATGGCTTTTGGTCGCGGCATGGAAACGGGGCAGCGGTCGCCAGTGATGGGCTGGCGTTTACCCATGCCGCTCACTTCGATTTTCGAGGCGCTCACGCCCAAGGCTTCGAGGCCGGCTTTCACGGTCGCTGCGCGCTGGGTTGACAGTTTGTCGTTGTGGTCATCCGCGCCGTAGCGATCTGTATGGCCCTGGATACTCAAAACGGCAATCGATTTGTAGGCTTTCAAAGTCTGCGCTATTGCTGCCAGTCGCTCTTGACCACCTGCCAGCATCTGATCGCCGCTGCCTTTGTTGAACCGAAAGAGGGCATCCGAGGTCAACACAAAGCTTTCGCGTTCGATGATCTGTGGCGGGGGAGGTGGCGCGGGCGCGGGCGGGGGAGGTGGCGGCGGTGTGGCTGCAGGCGGGGGCGCAGCTACTGCCACTGGCGGTGGAGCTGCTTTCGCGACTGCAGGCGGAGGTGCGCAGCTCTTGGCCTCGGCGTCGGCACGGCGCAGCGCGTCTTCCACCATTTGCACGTGGGGGGTGGCTTGCCGCCAGCCGGTTTGATGCTCTGCATGCCCCGCGCGCACCAAACGCACTTCGGCGCAGGCCACGGTTTGTGCGTTGCAGCTCAGCGTCTGAGAATTGGCCTTGTGCCGGTTCAGTTGATCCCACAGGTCTTGGCGCAAAAGCGTGCTTTTCGCAACGAGCGGCGTTTGCATGCCTGCGAGCGCGGACTTGTCCCCCTCTAGCACCTTGGTGATCTTGGCGGACTCCTTCAGCGACTCCTCCACAAAGCCAGTGCGGTCGTTCTCGTGGTACTGGGTCTTGGCCATGTCAAGCCAGCACTGCGCTTTGGCCAGAGGGTAGAACTGCTGGGCGACCCCTGCCTCGTTCAGCTTGCGCAGACGTTGCTGCACGGCTTCCAGGGTTTTGCGGTCGCCGTAAATTTTCTCATCGGTGATGCGCTCACGCTCGGGCACGAGGCCGGTTTTCTGCGCGGCAGGGCCGGGTGCGGGTTGGTTGATCTGCCCGGATTGGGCGTTTTGCGCATTCGCCGTCACTTGCAGAGATGCGATGAATGCACAGGCTGCAAAAACACCGGCTGCGGACACACCGGCCGCTGAAACGCCGACCGCAATGGGGGTTCTGTTGCGCTGGGTCATGGTTTGGAAGCCTGGCTGGCAGGCGCTGCGGTGGATGGGTTAGACGAACTGTTTGGCGTGGTTTTGGGGCTGAGCGCTTTGTTGGTGCTGGGGTCGTCGCTGCGAAAGAAATCTTCATCGAACTTGTAGCGCAGGCCCATCACCCAGCCTCGGTTGGTGTACTCGTTAGCGCTGAAATCTTTGTCGCTGTAGCCACGCCAGTTGTAGCCCACGGTGAGCCACAAGTTATCGCGCAGGATGTAGCCCGCTTCCAATCCGTAGCCGTATTGCTTGGCGCCGCCCGTGCCTTGCAACAAGCTCAGCTGGCCGCCCAGGGTCCATCGGTTGGTGATGTCGTAGGTGATGCGAGCGCCCATCAGCTGGGCGGTGTAGTTGTCGCGCACGGTGCCTTCGATCAACTCGTCCACCCGCTTCAGCGCATAGCGAGCCGACACCCACCATGCGCGGTTGGGGTGGTAATTGCCGCGCACGCTGATGATGTCCACCGTGCGATCTGATCCAGCGCTCAAGTCGCGCTCGTGGCGGTTTTCGTAGAAACCGAGTGCATCGAAGCGGTTGTTGTCCACGGGGCGGTAGGCAAAACCCACTTGGGCTCGGTTTTGGTACTTATTGGACAGGCCCGCCGTGCGAGGATCGACAAGGTTCAAGTACTCCTTGCCGATCAGAGTCCATTCCCGATCCAGCTTGCGCGACACATTCAGGGTGTAGAGCCAGTTGATGTTGCTCGCGTCTTGCCGCCATTCGATGCGGGTGGAGCCCTTCCACAATGGATCTGCGGTGTATTCCAGGCCCAACCCCAGGGCCGTTTGCTGGCCGGATGAGCTGTTGAGCCGCTCAGCACTGGTGAGCAGCTTCACGCCCTCAGCGAGGTTGAGCGTGAATCCATTGCGCAAGCCGATGGCGTGCTGAATTTCCTTGCCACTGCCTGAATCACGGATGCGGTACTCGCTGTACACGCTGCCGCCTTCCATGTACTGGCTGTCAAAGCCCATGGACAAGCCTTGCGAAATCGGCCCCGTTCCCAAACCGTACTGACCTGCG
>JAAFHN010000491.1 GCA_013298415.1 Comamonadaceae bacterium | reverse complement strand
CAAGGCCAAGAGCGAGCTCGCCAGCGCGAGGCTCAGGGTCATGCCCACGGTTTTGCTCCCGCCGATCACAGCTTGCCAGGCTTCCCAACTGAGCGACTGCGGCACAAAGCGTGGGAAAGCCCACACGCCCGCCACACTCGATGCCAACAGCGCCAAAAGCACAGCGCCGTAGAGACCCAGCAGCGCGCCCCAGATCAATTGCCCTGGGCTCCAGCTTGCGCGCTGTGTTTGCTGGGTTCGCACACCGCTTGCATGGCGCGGAGCCCAAGTCACAAGCCCACGCGCAAGCGCCGCAGCCGCCATCACCAAGAGCGCCAACAGCCAACCCGCTGCCGCACCCACGGCATTGGTGGCGGCATCGCTGTCTTGGAGCCATTGCCAAGCCCGCAGTGCCAATGGGCTGGGGCTGCCAGGCCCTGCGACCAGGGCCACGTCAACCACCGTCAAGCTGTAAGCCAACACAGCCCCTAGCGGCCAGTAGAGCCGTGCGGCCAACTGCGGCCAGATCACCAGCCAAAAGGCTTGCCGCCTGCCATAGCCCAGGGTTTGAGCCACCCAGGCCTCGCGTTGCCAGCGTGCAGCGCTGTCATCACGTTGCAGTTGCGTGGCGCTCATCCACAGCAAAAATGGCACTTCTTTGAACACCAAGACCGCAATGAGACCCAAGCCCCAACTGTCCTGAGAGGTAGAAATTTGCGGCGGGACTTCCCATCCTGTGAGCCACGGCGAAATGGCGCGCAGCAGCCAGCCGCTGGGCGCGACCAAAAAAACCCAGCCCACTGCAAAAGCCGCGTGGGGCGTTGCGAGCAGCAAGGGCAGGCGGCGCACCAGAGCCTGCCACCAGGTCGACCCGAAAGCGTGGGAAAGCAGCCATGCGTTGATGCACCAAGCCAAAAGAGCGGCTGCAAGCCCCGTCCACAAGCTCATGCCAATCGACGCGCCCAAGCCAGGCTCATCGGCAAGCGCGGCCCACGCCTGTGCACTCGTAGCGGCCCCCACAGAAAACACCGCGCCGCCCAGCAGCAGCAAGGCCACTGGAAGGGCCAGCGCAGCGCTTGCCCACTGCTGCGGCTTCACGCGCGAAAACACCTTCAGATGCATCAAGCGCCGTAGCGCCGCAGCCATGCCTTTTCCAGCGGATCAACCCAACTGCCATGCGGCTCGGGGATCACGGGTGAAAAGCGCTCCACCTGACCAGCGGCCCGACCAGAAGTGAACATCGCTGCATCTTGCGCAGTCATTTTGGAGAGCGCCAATACCGTGGGGTCACCCCAAACCTTGATGTCTGCCTTGTGCGCTTGGGCCAGCGGCGAGAGCAAAAAGTTGGCGACGACTTGCGCGCCCTCTTTGGCCTTGGCGTTGAAGGGAATGCCCAAAAAGTGGGTGTTGCCAATGGTTCCGCTGTCAAATTGGTAGCTCATCACGCTGTTCGGCAAACGCCCCGCTGCCACCTCGTTGGCGGCCTCATTGGGATTGAAGGTCAGGCCCAGCGCCAGCTCGCCATCGGCAAGCATCTGCCGCAAGGCTGCGGCGCTCGCCGGAAACTGCTTGCCAGCGCGCCACAAATGCGGATGAAGGGCATCCAAGTGCTTCCACAAGGGCTCGGTGAGCCGCGCAAACACCTCGGTTTCCATCGGCCTGTACAGCGCGGCCCGATCGGCAGACGCGGTCAAGTCCATCAAAATTTGCTTCACAAAGGTCGTGCCATGAAACTGCGGCGGCTTCGGGTAGGTCACGCGGCCAGGATTGGCCTGCGCAAACTTCAGCAACTCTTGGGTTGAACGCGGCGGGCTCGGCGTTTTGCTGCGGTCCACAAAAAGCGTGAGCTGCGCCATGCCCCATGGGGCTTCCAAGCCTTGCACGGGCTCGGCAAAGTCAATTCGGGTGGTGGGCTTGCCCTCCACATCCAGGTAGCGAAAATTTGGCAAACTCTCGGCCCAGGGGCCAAACAGCATGGCTTCGCGCTTCATGGCAAGAAAATTCTCGCCATTGATCCAAACCAGATCGATCGAACCGTCTTTCACCCGCCCGGCTGCCTTTTCGGTACGCACACGCCGCACTGCTTCTACCGTATCCGTGAGCTTGACATGCTCCAATTTGATGCCAAAGCGTTGGTTCACCTCAGCCGCCGCCCATTCGATGTAAGCGTTCACCCGAGCGCTGCCGCCCCAAGCATTGAAAGCCACGCTTTGACCGCGCGCTTGGGCCTCGATGGAGGCCCAGGCGGTTTGGGCAAAGGCCTGCGATCCAAAGGCTGCGGATGCGCCCAAAAGCGCTGCTTGGCGCGAAAACTGCCGACGTGTTGAGTTCATGCTGCAAAAAGTGATGAAAAAACTGCAAAAAGCGCTGACGGTGTAGGCGGCAGACTGCAATCCTGGCCGCTCACCCCAATGGTCGGCCAGATCGCTCAATTCTTACTGAAGGGCGGCATGCAGAGCCAAACAAGCGAAGAAGTCACCGAAAACCGCGTCTCGGTTGATGCCATAGGCTTCGCGCATGGGGTGAGCCTCGGTGCGCTCTCGCCAGAGCAGTTCGTCGCTCAGGCCAGGCGTTGCCACGATGTGGCTCGGCACCCAGCTGGGCTCCAGAAGCCAGGCCAAACAGATCAAATCCCAAATCACCCAGCTGTGCGCAGCGCCAGTCGGCTTACCCACCACCTGCCACAGGGGGTTATCCGAAAAAAGCGCATGCAAGTAGGCCCCGATTGCGCCATGCGGTCGCACGCGCTTTTCTACCTCGTCGATTGAGAGCCGAAGCTGCGCCCCCACGTGATACCCCGGCAGGTAAACCAGGGGCACACCGCTGTCAAAGAGCCACTGGCTGGCCAGCACATCCTGCTCCAG
>JAAFHN010000569.1 GCA_013298415.1 Comamonadaceae bacterium | reverse complement strand
TTCCGTTTTTCGCGAAAAGCTGCCTGTGCTGAACGAACTGGTAGCCGGTGGCCAATGGGCCGAGCTCGACCCGCGCCTGGATGTGCAGCCCAATGAGCGCGTGCTGCGCAAAACCGTGCCCAGCGCTTTTTTTGATTCACCCCTGCGCGGCCTGCTGCAAGCAAGCGGGGTAGACAGCGCCGTGCTCTGCGGCTTTTCCACCAGCGGCTGCGTGCGCGCAAGCGCTGTGGATGCGCTCCAATGCAACCTTCGCGTCACGGTGGCCGCAGACGCTTGCGGCGACCGTGACCCGCTCGCCCACGACTACAACTTGCGCGACCTTGCGCTGAAAACTGGGGATGTGTTGCCCACGCAAACCATCCTGAATGCTTTGGAGAAACTGCCATGAAAGCTTACCGCCCCTGGATCATGATGCTCTTTGCCTGCGGCATGCTGATGGTGAGCAACGGCATGATCCTCTCTGGCCTCTCCGCGTTTGACAAAGCCTTGATCGCGGAATTCGGATGGAGCCGAGGCACGCTCAAAGCCCGCGATTTGATTACCTTGCTTGCTACAGGTTTAGCAGCCCCCTTCATGGGCATCGTGATTGATCGCATCGGCGTGAAGCGTTTGATCTTGGTGGGATCCGTGGCGCTCGCAGTGGCTTACGCGCTTTACAGCCGCATCGCCAACCCCCTTCACGCCTACCTGATTCACCTGGTGTTTGCCGTCGTGCTGATTGGCTGCGGCCTGAACGTGGCTGTGATTTTGGTGAGCAATTGGTTTGAATCCAAACGCGGCACAGCGCTTGGCATCGCGATCGCAGGCACGAGCTTTGGCGGCATGATCTTTCCGCCCGTGATCACAAGCCTGGTTGCGCAAGGTGGCTGGCGCGATGCGTTCATGACATTGGCCGCAGTGCCCCTGGTGCTCCTCGTGCTCGCCGCCATCATCGTGAAATCTCGCCCTTCTGATGCGGGCGAGTTGGCTTTCGGTGCAAAAGACTCAGGCCCCAAAGTTTCTGGCGTGGTGCCCGAACTCCCCGGCATGACCTTTGCCGAAGCCAAAAGCACTTCGACCTTCTGGATTCTGTGCTTCATCGCGAGCATGACCTTCTACGCCATGATGTCTGCGATGGCTCACCTCTTCTTGCACATGATGGACTTGGGCTTCAAGCCACCAGAAGCGGCCAAGGGCTTGAGCATCATGTTTGGCTTAGCGCTGGTTGGCAAACTCGTCTTTGGCTTTTTGGCCGACGTGATGGATCAGAAAAAAGTGTTTCTCGGCAACATGGCCGTGATGCTGGCTGGCGCGCTCGCCCTCACCACCCTCAACAAAGATTTCATCTGGGCCGCAGTGGCACTCTTCGGCCTTGGCTGGGGCGGCATGTACACGATGCTTCAGCTCCAAGCCATCAATGCCTTTGGCCTGAAGGCCGCTGGAAAAATCTTGGGAGTGCTCGTGATGGTGGAAGCGATTGGCGGCGGGGTGGGCATCTTCCTCACCGGTGCGCTCTTTGACGCCTACAAAAGCTACCAAGTGCCCTTCATCATCATCAGCGGCGTGCTGTTCGCCTCGCTGTTGGCAGGTACGCGCGTGAAGCGCATGGCGACTCTGAGCTGAGCCAAGCGCAGCAAGTGGCCCGCTGCGCCTACCGCAAGGCGCGCAGCAAGGCCTCAAAGTCCTCGCGCACTTCCGGGTGCTGCCGCGCAATCGCCAGGGTGGCGTGCAGAAAACCGAGCTTGCTGCCGCAGTCGTAGCGATCACCCTCGTAGCGCAGCGCGTAAACGGCACGCTGCGCAATCAGGCTGGCGATGGCATCGGTGAGCTGGATTTCGCCGCCGGCCCCAGGTTTTTGCTTGACCAATTCCCGGAAGATTTCTGGCCCCAGCACGTAGCGGCCCGCCACGCCGAGCGTAGAAGGCGCATCACTGGGATGAGGTTTTTCCACGATGCCGCGAAGCTCAACCAAGGTGTCGAGCGAGCCACCGGCGTCCACGATGCCGTATTTGCGCGTGTCTTCGCGAGGCACATCCTGCACCGCGATCACGCTGGATTGCATGCGTACAAAGTCGCGCACGAGTTGCGTGGTCACGCCACCTGCCTCCGTGGTGCCGATCAGGAGATCATCGGCCAGCAGCACGGCAAAGGGCTCGTTGCCCACGATCGGCTGCGCGCACAGCACGGCGTGGCCTAAGCCCAGCGCTTTGGGCTGGCGCACATAGCTGCACACCATGCCAGCGGGCTGCACGCTGTGCACCAAGGCCAGCAGCTCGTGCTTGTTGCTGCGTTCCAATTCAGCTTCCAACTCCGGCGCCGTGTCAAAGTGATCCTCGATGCTGCGCTTGTGCCGCCCCGTTACAAACACCATGTGCCGAATGCCCGCTTCGTAGGCCTCTTCCACGGCGTACTGGATGAGCGGCTTGTCCACCACGCACAGCATTTCTTTGGGCTGGGCCTTGGTGGCCGGCAGAAAGCGCGTGCCCAAGCCTGCAACGGGAAA
>JAAFHN010000164.1 GCA_013298415.1 Comamonadaceae bacterium | reverse complement strand
TTCTCGGCGGCGCTGAGGCCTGCATCCACTGCCCGCTCGAAGCTCTTCAGGCTGGCCTTGCCTTCCCACGCGATGTCAAACGCGGTGCCGTGATCGGGGCTGGTGCGAATGAGCGGCAGGCCTAGGGTCACGTTCACGCCTTCGTCCACGCCGAGGTATTTCACGGGGATCAGGCCGTGGTCGTGCGTCATGGCGATCACGGCGTCGAATTCGGCTTCGGTTTGGCCAGGTTTTCGGCGGGCTCGCATGAAGATCGTGTCGGGCGGGTAGGGGCCGCTGGCTTGGATGCCGTGGGCCTGCGCCTGGGCAATCGCGGGGGCAATCTCGTCAATTTCCTCGCGGCCGAGCAAGCCGCCTTCGCCTGCGTGGGGGTTGAGGCCAGCCACCGCAAGCCTCGGGGGGCGCCCCAGGCTAGCCTGCAGCGCGGTGTGCGCGATTTGAAGGGTTTGCAACACGTTTGCAGTGCTCACCTGCCGAATCGCCTCGGCCAAGCTCACGTGGATGCTCACAAGGATCGTGCGCAGTTCCTCATTTGCCAGCATCATGCGCACGGGCATTTGGGCCAGCGACGCGCCAACGTGCTGCGCCGCCTCCCATTGCAGCAGCTCGGTGTGGCCTGGAAACTCAAGCCCCGCTGCGGCCAAGCCAGCTTTGGACAAAGGCGCGGTCACCACGGCTGATACCTCGCCTGTCAACGCCGCCCGCGCCGCAGCACTCACGGCAGCCGCCGCAGCCGCTCCGGCCACCGAATCGGTGCTTTTCAGGGCTTCGGAAGACATTTTTTGAAACAAAAAGTCCCTCTGTCCTGGTACTTGTTGTGTTTGTTGCTCTTTTTTTGATAGTGATTGGGGGAGCACCCAACCCGTGTCAACCAACCGAGCGCCGAGGGCTGCGGCATCCATGCCCGCTCCGCCGAAGCGATCCAGAGCGGCTTGCAGCGCTTCACGCGGCCCATACACCACACACGGCACTTGCTTGCCATGTGCCAAGAGCCAGCGCGCCACCAGCTCCGGCCCAATGCCGCGTACATCACCTAGCGTGATCGCGATGGGCCGTGGCAACCCGGCAGCCGAGTGCCCCGTTCGCCCTGAGGTATCGAAGGGCGTGGGCTTCGATACCTCAGCCCGAACGGGAGGGGTATCAGCCCGAACGGCGGAAGCGTCGGTCTGCACGGCGGAAGCGTCAGCCCGGCCGGGCTGGGGAACAGCCTGCACGCGGGGCAGGTCCGGCGGCTCGTTTGCGCTCATGCCGGGTTGTCGATGTCGATGAACTGGTGCGCAATGCCAAGCTGCGCTGCCACGTGCGCGGCCACCGCCGGCGCGCCAAATCGCTCTGTTGCGTGGTGGCCGCAGGCGAAGTAGGCCACGTTGCATTCGCGGGCGTAGTGGGCTTGCGGCTCGCTGATCTCGCCAGTGACGAAGGCATCAGCCCCCACAGCAATCGCGGCCTCAAAGTAGCCCTGCGCGCCGCCGGTACACCATGCAATCTTTTTGATAGCACCAGATGCTTTGAATATCTGGACAGAGGGGCGATGGAGCTTAAAACTGATGTCTTCAGCCAGGTCTTCGTTGCTGCAACCGCCGGGGTGCTCGTTCCAGTGCCCGATCCAGCCGAGATTTTGATCACCAAACCTGCCCTGCGGCGCGGGATCAGCCACCCAGCCCATGAGCGCGCCGAGCTGCGCGTTGTTGCCCAGTGTGGGGTGGGCGTCGAGGGGCAAGTGGTAGGCAAATAGGCTCACGTTGGCCTCGATGAGTGCGCCAATGCGCTTTCGCATCCAGCCTGTGATGCGGCCTTCGTAGCCGCGCCAAAAAAGGCCGTGGTGCACGAAGATCGCGTCGGCCTCAGCGGCAATCGCTGCGTCGATCAGGGCTTGCGAGGCCGTTACGCCAGAGACGATTTTTCGGACCTCGCGCTTTCCTTCGATTTGCAGGCCATTGGGGCCGTAGTCTTTGAAAAGCTGCGGCTGGAGCAAGCTGTCAAACGCGGCCAAAAGCGCGTCGCGGGTGGTGGTTTGCGTGTGCATTTCGTCACTCATGGGCGCAATGTAGCGGTGAATTTTGCGGTCTGTCCTGCGATTTCTGCGTTTCATTCCGATGCCCGTGGCGCTGTCAGGCCCGCGCTGCCACATTTACGCTCAAGTTACATCTGTTTTGGAGCCCCCATGACCACCCTGCCCCGCCGCTTTGTCATTGCCAGCTTGATCGCTTGCGGCCTGTCCGTATCTGGCGTTGCCAAAGCCCAAAACGATGGCTGGTGGGGCGGCGGCGAGCGCGTTGAAGGCTCGGGCAAGCGCGGAAGCGAAAACCGCAGCATCGCAGGCGATTTTCAGAATCTGCAAGTCTCAGGCAGCTGGACGGTGCAACTGCGCCAAGGCAACAGCCAAGCCGTGACGGTGGAAGGCGACGACAACTTGCTGCAATACATCGAGACCAAGCTCGAGGGCAGAACGCTGCACATTCAGCCCAAAAAAGGCTATCGCCTGAGCTTCAAGGAAAAAGCTGTGGTAACCGTGAATTTTGTGGATTTGCGCAGCGTGTCGCTCGGCGGATCCAACAACTTGGATGCCAACAGTTTGAAGACGGATCGCTTCGAGTTCAACCTGGGCGGCGGCGGCACGGCCAAGTTCGAGAACATGGATGTGAAGCGCTTCTCAGCCAACATCGGCGGCTCAGGCTCGGTACACGCCAAAGGCAAAGCCGAGGTGCAAACCTTCAACATCGGTGGCTCGGGCACGGTGCGCACTGAAGGCTTGGAAGGCGACAAAGTGAGTGTGAACATTGGCGGCTCAGGCAGCCTGCGCGTGTGGGCCAAGAGTTCGCTCGACGTGTCTGTGGCCGGCAGCGGCTCAGTTGCCTACAAGGGCGATCCGAAGATTTCGCGCAGTATTGTGGGGTCGGGCAGTGTGCGCAAGTTAGAGGAGTAGATCGTTTTCCCCCCTCTCTCCCCTAGCCCCTCTCTCGCCCCCGCCGGGGCGAAAGAGGGGAACCTCATTTGACCTGCGCGTTGGCTGGGAGACCTACCGACGGACAGGTTGCTACACGTGTTGGCACGCTACGCCCTTGCACGGGGGCGGTGGGCGCTCGGATGTTTTCGCGCTGGCGGGGAACGCGGATCGGCGCTTTTGCCGCGCTGCCCTCTTTGCAAACGCCGGTGTGCAGGCACACCCACCGCCCCCGTGCAAGGACGTCGAGCGCTAAGGCGAACGGCAACCTCTGCGTCGGTAGGTCTTCCCCGCATCTGGAAGGGTCAAATGAAGGCCCCCCTTCTCTGCCCCGGCGGGGGCAGAGAAGGGGCTGGGGGATGAGTGGGGGAAGGTACAAGCGCCTGCCGCAGGCAACCCCCTCAAAATCACCCAAACCCAAACCCAAAAAACCAAAACCACAAACGAATCTGCACAATGCACGCCATGAATGTGCCCAAAGATTCAAGAACCGTCACCGGTGCCTGCCCGCACGACTGCCCTGACACCTGCTCCTTGCTGACGACCGTTGAAAACGGCATCGCAATCAAAGTCAGCGGCAACCCCGACCACCCCCACACCGCAGGCGCGCTGTGCGCCAAAGTGAGCAAATACGCGGAGCGCACGAACCATGCCGAGCGCATCTTGACCCCGCTCAGGCGCGTCGGCCCCAAAGGCTCGGGCCAGTTTGCGCCGATCTCTTGGGATGCAGCGCTGGACGAAATCGCCACCAAACTCAAAGCCATTTGCGCCCGCGATGCACAAGCCGTGCTGCCCTACAGCTATGCGGGCACGATGGGCCTGGTGCAAAGCGAGGGCATGGCGGCGCGCTTTTTCAATCGCATGGGCGCAAGCCTCTTGGATCGCACGATTTGCGCCACTGCGGGCGGCGAGGCCTTGACTTACACCATCGGCGGCAAGATCGGCATGAAGGTGGAGCAGTTTGCCCACAGCAACGTGATCTTGATTTGGGGCAGCAACTCGATCACCAGCAATTTGCACTTTTGGCGGCATGTGCAAGAGGCCAAACGCAAAGGCGCTGAGATTTGGTGCATCGACCCGCGCAAGACGGAGACGGCTGACAAATGCCACCACCACATCCAGCTGCGCCCCGGCACCGATGCGGCACTCGCGCTCAGCATCATGCACATGCTGTTTGCCAACCGCTGGATCGACGAGGACTACATTGCTGACCACACGCTCGGCGTGGATGCTTTGCGCGAGCGCGCCGCTGAGTGGCCACCTGAGCGGGCAGCAGAAGTGTGCGGCGTGCCTGTGGAGCAAATTCGACACCTGGCAGAAGCCTACGGACAGCGCGCCCGCACAGGGCAAAGCGTGGCGATTCGGCTGAATTACGGCATGCAGCGCGTGCGCGGCGGCGGCAATGCCGCGCGGGCGATTGCGTGCTTGCCTGCGCTCGTGGGCGCATGGCGAAAACCAGCGGGCGGGCTGCTGCTTTCCAGCTCGGGCATGTACCCCGTGCAGCGCGAAGCACTCTATCGGCCTGATTTGCTGGCAGGCCGCACGCCGCGCACGATCAACATGAGCACGGTGGGCGATGCGCTGAATGCGCCTTCATCAACCGCATTTGGCCCCCAGGTTGAAGCCCTCATCGTCTACAACAGCAACCCCGTGGCCGTTGCCCCGCAAAGTGGTGAGGTGGTGCGCGGCTTTGCGCGAGAAGATTTGTTCACCGTGGTGCTGGAGCATTTTCAAACCGACACCGCCGACTATGCCGACATCATCCTGCCCGCCACCACGCAGCTGGAACATTGGGACATCCACCTGAGCTATGGCCACACCGATGTGCTGCTGAACCGCCCCGCCATTGCGCCGATGGGCCAGGCAAAAGCCAACACGCAAATCTTTCGCGAACTGGCCGCGCGCATGGGCTACACCGAGGCTTGTTTTGCCGAAGACGATGAGACGCTCTGCCGCCAAGCCTATGGCGCTCACGTGGACTTTGATGAGCTGCTGGCCAAAGGCTTTGCCACACTCGATTGGCCCGATGCGCCCTTTGCCAAAGGCGGATTTGCAACGCCCAGCGGCAAGTGCGAGTTTTACAGCGAACGGCTGGCCGCGATGGGGCTGGATGCAGTGCCGAACCACATTCCCAATATCGAGCTGCCCAGCGATCAATTCCCGCTGGCGATGATTTCACCGCCTGCCCGCAATTTTTTGAACAGCACGTTTGTGAACGTGAAAAGCCTGCGCAACATGGAAGGCGAGCCGCTGGTGGAGCTGCACGAAGCCGATGCCGCGCAGCGCCAAATCGCCCACGGCCAACTCGTGCGCATCTACAACGCACGCGGCAGCTACCACTGCACCGCCCACATCAGCCCCCGAGCGCGGCAAGGCGTGGTCAACGGCCTAGGCATTTGGTGGCGCAAGCTCGGCGCAAAAGGCACCAACGTGAACGAGCTTACCAGCCAAGCCCTAACCGACATCGGCCGAGGCCCCACCTTCTACGACTGCGCTGTGCAGGTGGAAGCAGCGTGAACAGCAGCTCACGCGCTCAGGCGGCATCCCAACGGCGGACTAGTCGCCCCACCGTTCAGGCTGAGCCCCCCACCGTTCGGGCTGAGCTTGTCGAAGCCCCTGCTGGCCCTTCGACAGGCTCAGGGCGAACGGGGTTTGGTTCGTTGCGAGCGGGGGCATTCGTCAGCAAGGTAGTTCGAGCCGTGCCCCCCACCGTTCGAGCTGAGCCTGTCGAAGCCCCTGCTGGCCCTTCGACAAGCTCAGGGCGAACGGGTTTTGGTTCGTTGCGAGCGGGGGTTTTCGTCAGCGAGGTAGTTCGAGCTGAGTCCCCCACCGTTCGCCTTGAGTCCCACTCCGTTCGCCCTGAGGTATCGAAGGGCTGGCATGGGCTTCGATACCTCAGCCCGAACGGGGGGATGCTCAGCCCGAACGGCGACGGACTCAGCTCAAAACCAGGGAGACTTCTTCGCTGGTTGATGCCGCTGCTGATCTGCTGCACCAGCTTGATGCCAGCCCAAGCCACCACCGGCCTCGGCTACTACTGGCAATCGGCCACAGGCCACATGAGCCTCTTGAACGCCGCAAAGCCCGTAGACGAGCTGCTGGCCGATCCGCAAACCAGCGAGCGCCTCAAACAGCGCCTGCGCCTTTCTCAACAAATCCGCGACTACGCAAGCCGTGAGCTCGCCCTGCCCAACAACGCCAGCTACCGCCGCTATGCCGATTTGCAGCGCCGCGCAGTGGTGTGGAATGTGTCTGCCGCGCCCGCTTTCAGCTTGCAACTCAAAACCTGGTGCTTTCCCGTGGC
>JAAFHN010000021.1 GCA_013298415.1 Comamonadaceae bacterium | reverse complement strand
GCGGCGGGACTTTCACCCGCAGGCATGCACCCATGCTGGGCGCACAAAGTAGATCGCCAGTCGGGGCGAGACCCGACACCAAACCAACCCTCCGGAGGAAAGAAGCAAAAGCCCCGCCAGGGCAGACGGGCTGCCGGCACCCAGCGAGGAAAGACCTGCCATCAAGATCAGGCCAAAAATCAACCACTTACTCCTCCCGCAAGCCACTCATCGCACCACGCTTGCGCACGAACCAGCTGCTAAAGCATCATTCAAGCCATGACGATCCACACCGCCCTCTACCAAAACCTCGCCTACGCCCACCTCGCAACCGTGGTGCCTGCATTTTTGATTGGCACTTGGCTCATGCTGCGCCGCAAAGGCACTCGCAATCACCGCGCGCTTGGAAAAATCTACATGGGCTTGATGGTTGTCACTGCAGCCATCAGCCTCTTCATGCCAGCGGTCGTGGGGCCGCAATTTTTGAGCCACTTTGGCTTCATCCACCTGTTCAGCTTTTCCGTCTTCGTGACCGTGCCACTCGCGCTTTCAGCGGCAAAGCGCCACGACGTGCGCACGCACATGGGCTGCATGATCGGGCTGTATGTGGGTGGCTTGCTGATTGCGGGCAGTTTCGCCCTCATGCCGGGGCGCATGCTGCACAACTGGCTGTTTGGCTGAGGCCAAGAGAAGCGTCAGTCGATTTGGGGTCGAAATCGCCGCTGTCTAGGCGCAAAGTCGCAGGCACTGCCCTGGCACGACAAGACGCAGCAAGGACGACTGCGGTGATTTGGGCCGCAAATCAGCCGTCGCGCTGGCCTTCGCTCAGGATATCGATCTGCCAGCGGCCCGATTTGTCCCAAAGCCAAGTCTCCATGTAGCTGATCTTGCCCAGCTTTTCAGGGGCGGGATACGGCGAGGCGTCTTTGATCATTTTCATCACGGCCTCCATCACCTCTGGGGCGTGGCGCGGCGCGCGAACCCAGCTGGCGTCGGCAAGCGTGCCGTCCACATCCACCGTGAATTCCACAATGCCAATCGCATAGAGCAGCGGCGGCATCCGGCCATGGTAGAGCCGATCTTTGTACATGCGGTACAAGTGCGACGCAGCGTCCACGCGGTAGTCCATCAGCGTCTCGGAGGCGCTCACACGCACAGGCTCACGGGGTTTGTTGCCAGATGCCTTCACTTGGGCCAGTGCGCTCAGTGGCGCAAGGGTTGCGGCGCCCGCAGCCAAGAGCAGCCTGCGCTTGCGAGCTGCGAGCGGAGGAGAGGGGCGTTCGGACGAGCTTTGCATGGGTTTTGCCTCTGTTTTGCGTGGAATTCGACCAGCTTTTGGCCTCCGCATTGCGCGATACTGCCAAACGAAACATTGTGCGGGGAAAAGGCTTGTCAGCACAAGACCGTACAACACCTTTGCCACGCAAGCGCTTGGCCGCTCCTCACAAATGACGATCCCTGTGTTTGCATCGCCCGACTGGCGAGCCCTTGCTACCCGCCTCACGCACGAGGCTTGCGTGTGCGTGCAGGTGCAGCGCCACGCGGGCTCGGTGCCCCGCGAGGCGGGGGCGTGGATGCTGGTGTTCGCAGAAGACACCGAAGGCACGATTGGCGGTGGCCACCTAGAGCTGCAAGCGATTTCGAAGGCGCGAGGGATCTTGTCCGCCGCGAACGGCAGGGCGACCGAGCAGGCGGCAAGGAGCGAACGCTTCGCCCTTGGCCCGAGCCTGGGCCAGTGCTGCGGCGGCGTGGTTTGGTTGGACTTTGTGCTTTGGCAAACTCCCGTTTTTGTAGCAACGAATGCAATGAATTCGTGGACGGAGGTCAAGAATCGCATCAAATTTCTTCAAAACCAGGGCTTGAGACTGCCCACACTCGCACTTTTTGGCGGCGGCCACGTGGGCCGCGCCATCGTGCAGGTCGTCTCCGGCTTGCCCATGCCCATGTCGTGGATCGACAGCAGAGACGAAATTTTTCCGCCCGAGCTGCCGCACCAGGTGCGCGCCGAGCACAGCGCCCCGGTAGAGGCCGCCGTGCATGATTTGGATCTGGTGCCTGCGAGCAGCCGCCTGCTCATCATGAGCTTCTCGCACGCCGAAGACCTGGAAATTTGCGCCGCCGCACTCGATCGACAACGACAACGCGCCGACCTCAGCTTCATCGGCCTGATCGGCAGCAAAACCAAGTGGGCCACCTTCAAGAACCGCCTGGCTGAGCGCGGCTATACCGCTGCCGAGCTAGATCAAATCACCTGCCCCATCGGCATCTCCGGCGTCGCAGGCAAGGAGCCAGGCGTAATTGCAGTGGCCGTGGCGGCGCAGCTTCTGAAACTACCCGTGCAGCCACCCTTGCACACCGACTGATGCGCGAAAGTCAAGTTGAATACTCGGCACGTCGGCTCGTCGGCATCGACACAGGCAACTGAGCCGTACCCGTCAGGGTTGGGCAGGCGTTCCTAGACGCACCTCGAGTTTGCGCCTTCTGCCCTCTAAGCTCCTGCGTAGGCTCGTGCTGGCAGCTACACCCAAGAAATGGAGAAAGGCTGGCATCGCAGCGACAAACACCGGGGCTGTGGGCCTGCTGCCGCGGGCGTCGATGCATGCGGCTCGCCAGCGCAACGAAGCCACAGTGCGGAAATTGATCTCCAGCGGTGGCTTGGCGCGCCTGCGCGCAAACGCAAGCCGAGTTTGCGTGCCGCTCAAAAGCTCGCTCAATCGATACTCCCCGGCCAATCGGTAGTTGCTGGGGTAGGCGCTGAGCGGCACCGCAACCGAGCGCTTTCTATCCACCTGCATGCGAGTGGCGTCAATCGCTGTGCGCTCGTCCATCCTCAAAGCCCAGTGTTCTCGGTAGCTGGGGTCTCCGGCGACCTCCCACCGCAACAGGAGCAGCTCGCCAGGTGTGTGCGAACTCAACGCTACACAAAGTGTGCTGACAAGGCATTGACCACTGGCTTCTTCGACCGTCTTGCTGGAAAGCTGGCGCGCCACGGCCAAGAGTTCCCGCGACTTCTGTATCGGCAAACTTTGCGGCTCTGGACTCATGTTGATTCAGCGAGGATGCCTGTGATGGACCACTGGAAAGATCGAACCACGACATGCCCAGACGAGCGCTTGGCAACCTGGCTCAGCGCTGCCAGAGTTGCAATTTTTGGATCGACCCTGAAATTGTTACAGTAGTTTACATTGATGAGGCGCTGCGGTAAAGCGGGTTGCTCCCAATAACCATGCAGCGGCCGCCCCCGACTGACGACTCAGGCGCGGCTGGCAACCCGCATCCAGGGCTGCGGCTGCGGGTCCTCTGCCTACAATCCTTTGCTCAAAGCAAGGAACCCGCGATGTCATGGCTTGAAAAACTGCTGCCGCCCAAGATTCAGCACACCGATCCGTCTGAACGGCGCAGCGTGCCTGAAGGCGTTTGGATCAAGTGCGCGGGTTGCGACACGGTGCTGTACCGCGCCGATTTGGAAGCCAATCAAATGGTTTGCCCGAGCTGTAGCCACCACCATCGCATCGGAGCCAGGGCGCGCCTGGATCGCTTTTTGGACGCCGAAGGCCGCTACGAGATTGGCGTGGAAGTGGTGCCCACCGACGCCCTCAAGTTCAAAGACAGTCGCAAGTACCCCGAGCGGCTGAAAGAAGCGATGGACAACACTGGCGAGACAGATTCACTCGTGGTGATGGGCGGGGCGCTGCGTACGCTGCCCGTGGTGGTGGCTTGCTTTGAATTTGAATTCATGGGCGGCAGCATGGGTTCAGTGGTGGGCGAGCGCTTCGTGCGCGGTGTAGAAACGGCGATTGAGCAAAAGGTGCCGTTTGTGTGCTTCACCGCCACCGGCGGCGCGCGGATGCAAGAGGGCTTGCTGAGTTTGATGCAGATGGCCAAAACGAATGCCTCGCTCACGAAACTGGCTAAGAAGGGCTTGCCTTACGTGAGCGTGCTCACCGATCCCACCATGGGCGGCGTGAGCGCCGGCTTCGCCTTTGTGGGCGATATCGTGGTGGCTGAACCCAAGGCTTTGATCGGCTTCGCAGGCCCGAGAGTGATTGAAAACACGGTGCGCGAAAAGCTCCCCGAAGGATTCCAGCGGGCCGAATTTTTGATGCAAAAGGGCGCCGTGGATTTCATTTGCGACCGCCGCGAGCTGCGCGACACGGTGGCGAACGCGCTGGCGATGCTCACCCGCCAAAGCGCCGACGCGTTGGCGTAAGGATTTACCGCTAAATGCTATTTGTTATATAGCAACAAATCAAGCAAATCATTGGACAAAGCGCTGCTTTTTCCGAATTTTCGCAAAAAACACTGCGTGACTCACCGAAAAAGGACGCCTTGACCACCGAACTGCATGGTCTGCCGCTTTTCCCGTTGGAAACCGTGCTCTTCCCCGGCGGCGTGCTGCCTCTGCGCATCTTTGAGGTGCGCTACCTCGACATGATCCGCAAGTGCCACGCCGTGGGTGCGCCCTTCGGCGTAGTGCGCTTGCGAAAGGGCCGGGAGGTGAGCGCCGCAGGGATCGAGGAAGCCTTTGCAGAAGTGGGCACGCTGGCACAAATCCAAGAGCTCACCACGGTGCAGTCGGGCTTGCTCAGCGTGGTTTGCACAGGGCAACAGCGATTTCGCGTGCTCCGCAGCGAGCGCGCGAAGTATGGCCTTTGGACGGCACATGTGGAGCGCGTCGACGACGACCAACCCGTAGCAGTGCCACCGGAGCACGAAAAAATCTCACAAGGCCTGGCGATCTTGATGGCTCAACTCAAAGCCCGAGGCGCAGCCCACCTGCCCGACGCGGAAGCTTTTGGCGACTGCGCCTGGGTGGCCAACCGCTGGGCAGAATTGCTTCCGCTGCCCGCAGAGCTGAAGCAGCAATTGATGCAACTGGAAAGCCCCCTGGTGCGCTTGGATCTCGTGGGCGACGCGCTAGAACGCCTGGGTGTGTTGAAGGCTTAGCCTACGACGCTGGCTCTGGCTTGGTACTCCGGCACAAGGGAGCACAAAAACCCCCGAACCTCGGCCGACGAAGGGTTTCCGCCCGCCCGCGCAATCCACTGGGCAACCGCATCGGCTTCCACCCCCAGCCCTTCGCTTACCTTGGCAATGCGCAGCTTGGCGTGTGGTGTTGCTTGGCTGGTTTCGTCGCTGGCGAGCAGCTCTTCGTAGAGCTTTTCTCCGGGGCGCAGGCCAGTGAACTGGATGGGGATTTCCGCTTCGGTTTTGCCGCTCAGGCGGATCATCATCCGGGCAAGTTCGACGATTCTCACCGGCTCACCCATGTCGAGCACAAAGATTTGGCCGCTTTGGCCGAGCTGGCCCGCTTGCAGCACGAGGCGGCAGGCCTCAGGGATGGTCATGAAGTAGCGCACGATGTCAGGGTGCGTCACGCTCACTGGCCCGCCGCGTTCAATTTGTTGCGTAAACAGCGGCACCACAGAGCCGCTCGAGCCGAGCACGTTGCCAAAGCGCACCGATACGAACTGCGTGCCAGCAAACTCCCGCGCCACAGCATGCACCAGGCGCTCGGCCAGCCGCTTACTGGCACCCATCACGTTCGTGGGATTCACGGCTTTGTCGGTGGAAATCAACACGAAGCGCTGCGACCCACAAGCACCTGCCACACGCGCGGAGTTCAAGGTGCCCATCACATTGGTGCGCAAGGCCTCCACCTCATTGCGCTCTTCCATCAGCGGCACGTGCTTGTAGGCCGCAGCGTGCAAGATCACGGCGGGCCGGTGCGCTTGCGCAATTGCCAAAAGCCGGTCGTACTCGCGCACGTTGGCGGTGTAGCACCGCAGCTTGAGCTGCGGGTGGGCGCGGTTCAGCTCTTGATCCAGGGCATAGAGCCCGACTTCTGAGATGTCAGCGCAGACAAGCTCGTTGACACCGAAGCGAGCGAGCTGACGGCAAAGCTCAGCGCCGATGGAGCCAGCGCCCCCGGTGACCATCACGCAGCGCCCCGCAAACAGCTCCGAGAGTGCTTGCTCATCCAGCGCCACGCTGGGACGGCCCAACAAATCCTCCAGTTGCACCCGGCGCGGCGCAGCCGAGCCATCGGCGAGCATGTCGTCTGCGGTGGGCAAAGTGAGTACCGCAACACCTTGCCCGCCGGCGGCTAGCAATGCTGCGCGCCGCGTAGCGCTGCCTTTGGCGCCAGCAATCAATACCGCCTTGGCCTGTGTAGCGGAGATATGGTCTGCCAAGCCATCAAAGCCACCCAGCACGGGCACGGCACCCAAGCTGCGCCCTTGATCTGTGGGCTGGGGCGACACCACCGCAACCGGCATCCACTGCTTGGAGCCTTTGATGCCCCGCAAGGCCGCAGCCGCTTCGTCCAGATCTCCCATCAGCAGCAAGCCAGCGCCTTCGCCGCTGGCGGAGTCGGCGCGCTCACTCGCGCTGCGCGCAGCCGCACGCGCGGCAGCCAAGAGCATCAAACACAGCACCGGATGAACCACGATCACAGTACGCGGCAAACCCAGCTCCCTAAACAACAGGGTTGCGGCCGCCACCATGAGCCCCGCCACAGCAATGGCTGCGCCAAGACGCCGAATCTCCAACAAACTCGTCAAGCGCCATACCTGCGCATACACCCGCGCCGCCACCAGGCAACCTGCGTAGACCAGCGCCACCGCCAGGGCGCTGCCAAACACCAAGCCGTCCAGAACAGCGGGTAGCTCAAAGTTAAAGCGCAGCTGATAGGCAAACCACCAAGCAACGGCCACCAGCAACGCATCCACCGCGATGGCGGCGATCTGGCTTAGGTGCAAGGTCAGCGGCGGTTTGGCCATGGATGTCAGGTGAATCTGGTGCCGAGCAGCACTAGGCCGTGGTCGTGGATTCGGCGCATTGCAGCAATGCACGTCGCAACAGCTCTACCACCCGAGCTTGCTGGGCTTCGCTCATGTTGCTGCCGCTCGGCAAGCAAATGCCTGCGCGGAAGAGGCGCGCACTCACGTCTCCATCCGGGAATCGCCCCCCTGTGTCATCGCCGTGAGCGAAGTACTTCGCATCACGGTAGAGCGGCTGCAGGTGCATGGGTTTCCATACGGGCCTAGCCTCCACGTTGTGCCGCTCAAGCAATGTGAGGATGTCGTCCACCCACTGCGGCGCATCAGGCACATCCAAGTGGAAGCAACTGAGCCAGCGCGTACACATGCTCCACGAAGGCTCTGGCATCCACTGCACATGCGGCAAGTCGGCAAAGGCGTTCACATAGCGGTCAAACACCGCTCTGCGCTGCGCCACACGCGCCTCCAACACCTTCACCTGACCGCGCCCGATTCCCGCAAGCACATTGCTCATGCGGTAGTTGAATCCCGCTTCGATGTGCTCGTAATGCCGCGCTGGTTCTCGCGCTTGGGTCGCCAGCTTGCGCGAGCGAGCGATCAAGCCAACGTCGTTGCCGAGCAGCATGCCGCCGCCGCTGGTGGTGATGATCTTGTTGCCGTTGAAGGAGAACACCGACAGTTTGCCGAAGCTGCCGCTGGGCTTGCCTTTGTAGGTAGCGCCTAGGGACTCTGCGGCGTCTTCCAGCACTGGCACGCCGTAGGGCTCGCAAATGGGCAAGAGCGCATCCATGTCCGCGCTTTGGCCGTACAGGTTCACGATCACCACGCATCGGGCTGGCTTGCCCTGGCTTGCGCACCACGCCAAAGCGCGCTCCAGCGCGGCTGGTGACATGTTCCAGCTCTCAGGCTCCGAATCCACAAACACTGGGGTCGCACCGCATTGCGCAATTGGGTTGCAGCTGCCAATGAAGGTGAGCGAGGAGCAAATCACCGTGTCGCCCGGCTGCACGCCCAAGAGCAGCATGCCCAAATGCAAGGCAGCGGTGCCCGAACTGAGTGCAGCGGCCTGGGCCAATCCGGTGCGCGCGGCGAGCTCACGCTCGAATCCGTCCACATGCGGCCCCAGAGGAGCAATCCAATTGGTGGCGAAGGCTTCTGCCACGAATGCGGTTTCTTCCTCGCCCAAGTGTGGGGTGGAAAGCCACACACGCGAGGTCAAATCGCGGCGCTGCACCAAATCCACGACTTCGCCCAGCTCATTGACGATGGGCATGTGGTCAATCGCATGCGCATCGAGTTGGGCGAGAATTTGTGAGGGTGTGGCTGTGAGGCTGGCTACCACGGGCGCACCACGCGCAGGCAGCGCGGAAAGTGGGGCTTGGCCTGGCAAACCGTCGATGCTGGCGCGCCGCAAATCGCCGTCTGTCACGGTGCGCTGCAAGCGCTTTGAATCGTCCACGATCAAAAGCAAGGCACCGCTGTTGGCATCGATGCGGCGGCGAGCGTCGTCAAGGCTCAGGCCTGCACCAACCAAACACTTCTGAAAATCCATTCAATGCTCCTGCGCGGGCACGCCGCGCCACACACCGGGCGTGAGCACGTCACGCACCACCACCGCCCCAGCGCCAATCACGGCATCATCGCAGATGCGTACGCCCGGTAGCACCACCGCGCCCGCACCCAGCAACACCCTAGCGCCCAATGCCGAGCCGCCCCCCAACACCGCGCCTGGCGCCACATGGCAAAAGTCGCCCAGCACCACATCGTGATCCACCACCGCAGCATGGTTCACGATCACGCCGCGCCCCAGCTGGGCCTGCGGCGCGAGAACCGCGTTGGCCGCCACAAAGCTGCCAGCTTGCACCCGCGCATGGGCACTCACCACCGCCCGGGGGTGAACCACACTGGCCCAACAAGACTCATCCAGTTGCAACTGTTCGGCCAAGCGCTGGCGGATCGCATTGATGCCCACCGCGATGTGCAAAAACCCCTGCGCTGGAAGGTCGCGGCGCGCATCAGCGGCCGCGCCCAAGCAAAGTCGCCCACCAAACCAATCGCGGCCCTGCCAGCTCGGCGCATCGTCGTAGCCCTGCACCTCGCACTCAGAATGCGCAGCAAGCAATGCATCGGCAACCACCCGACCGTGCCCGCCCACGCCCACCACGCGCAAGGGTGCAGCAAACGCATCAATAGGCATTGAATTTCTCCACGGGTGCGGCCCCGGGATTCTCGCCCCAGGCATCCAGCGCAGCCAGCATGCGAGCACTGGCTTGGCCGTCACCATACACATTGCTTGATCCCAAGCGGCCCTGGGCGAGAGCGGAGCGCGCAGCAGTCAAGATTGCTGTGCTGTCCCAATCCACATCGGTCACATTGGCGTTGCGCTGACGCAAGCGCTGGCGCTGCCCAATGTTCAACACCGGTGTGCCAAAGCTCGCCGCTTCGATGATTCCCGAGGAGGAGTTGCCCAACATCACACTCGCCTGCGCCATCGCCGCACAAAACTCGGGGCGCGCCATGTGCGTGACCACCTCCAGCTGCGCGCTCGCGGACAATTCCGCCAAGATGCCTGCGCTGCCCGCATCCGAGTTCGGCTTGAGCCAGAGGGTGGGCATGTCCAGCGCGGCCACCGCTGCTGCGAGCGAGTGGGTCTGTGCAGCGGCTTGTTCAATGCTTGCGCCTTCTGGATGCATCAAGACCAGGGCAAGGCCAGAAGGCAGCTGCATGCCCCAACGCGACCTCGCCCAGGCCGCGAATGCGGCTTGGCCTTGCTCAGTCTCGTCGGCTAGCCCATCTAGCCCCGGCGCGCCGGTGATGGTGATGCGCTGGGCTTCTTCACCCATGCGCTCCAGTCGCGCTTTCGACTCACTGCTCGCCACCCAATGGAGGGTTGCAAACTTGCTGATCGCGTGACGCGTGGGCTCATCGAGCGTGCCGCTGCGTTCACCGCCATGCACGTGGATGATCGGAATGCCCAACTGCGCGGCGGCCAGTGCGCCGGCCAGCATTTCGCCGCGATCACCCAGCAGCATCACCGCGTGCGGTCGGCGCGCATGCCAGGCCGCAGCAAAGCCTTGAATCGCGTCCGCAAATGCGCGAATTGTGCTGAGCGGGTCGCGCGCGCCCAAAGCGGTGGGTACTTCTGTGGCCACGGGCAAGCCGCTGGATTTCAGCTCAGCGAGCGTGTGGCCAAACGCCGGATCCAAATGCATGCCAGTTGCGGCGATCTCTACCGCCCAGCGGCCAGAGTGATGAATGGCCAGCAAGGCGCGCCGCATCAAGCCGAAATCGGCGCGGGTGCCACTCACGTAGCTGATGCGTGGCAGATGCTCGCTCATCGCTGCGCAGGCCTTAGGCGCCAGTCAAGTCTGACCAGTTCAGCACCTGCCCACGCTTGCCGTCAGCGGCAAGGCGCATGCCCAGCACACGCTCAGCCTCGGCCGGTGCGATGCCTGAAGCAGGCCGACGCATTGCCAAATCTTCTGCGACCAAGCGCTCACCGGCCCGCACGTCTTTGGCCAAGACCACGGATCTGCGCGCCACTTGTGCTGTGTTGCGCTCCGCCGCATTCGGCTGCTTGTGACCATCGCCCCGCATGGCCTCGATGCGGCGGATCGATGCCACCATGGCCGCAAAAGCCTCTGGCTCCATCGATGCTTTGTGATCAGGCCCAGGCATGCTGCGATCCAGAGTGATGTGCTTTTCGATGATGCCTGCGCCCAGCGCCACTGCCGCGAGGCTGGCCTCAGGGCCTTCGCTGTGATCGGAGTAGCCCACCGGCACTTTGAACGCAGCGGCAAGCGTAGGCATCGCCAGCAAATTCAGCGCCGCATCCGGCGCGGGGTAGGCCGATGTGCAATGCAAAAGGCTCAACCCGCGCGAAGAACCGCGCGCTTCGCAAAACCAAGCCACCGCTTGCGCCACTTCTGGCATCGTGCCCATGCCAGTGGACAAAATCACGGGCAGCTTAGTTTTTGCAACGGCTTCGATGAGCTGCGGATGCGTCAGCTCCGCTGAGGACAGCTTCAAGCGCGCCACACCCACTTGCAGAAGCATGTCCAGCGCTGAGGTGGAAAAGGGCGTGGAAAAAAATTCGATGCCAATGCGCTTGCAGTGCGCAGCAATCTGCTCATGCGCTTGGCGATCCAGCTCCAACGCCTTGAGCATCTCAAACTGTTTGGTCGCACCGGTAGTGCTTTGCTGGTAATCGGCTGTTGGCGCATCCGGCGACACCAAATCCTCAGCTTGAAAGCTTTGGAACTTCACCGCGTCGGCACCAGAGGCTTTCGCCGCATCGCAAAGCGCCAATGCGATCGCGATGTCGCCGTTGTGGTTGACACCGGCTTCGGCGATCACGAACACCATCATGCCCACCGCTTTCAAAACCCGTGCTCAAGGCACACGCTGCCGTGCGCGTTGCGCGTGAGCGTGTATGCCGTTAAGCCGCCGTAGGCGCAAAACATGGTGTAGTAGCCCGCCTCGCCACCCAAGTGCGCGTGGGCTTCAGGCCAGATGGCTTCAGTCGCCATGCCTTGGCTCAAGGCTTCAAGCTGGTCGCCCTTCAAAGTAGCCTTGATGGGCTCGGGATGGTGCGCGGAATGCAGTGAGAAAAAGAGATCGGCATCCACAGGCAGGCCACCGTAAATTTCGGGCAAATCGTGCAGCACCAACTTGCTGGCCGCAACCCCCGGTGAGGCCACACTACCCCACCACAGGCGCTTGGTGGGCTGAAGCGCGGTGAGCACCCCCAGCGAGCATTCGCCGGGGATGCGCTCGGCATCGCCTCGCACCTGAAGCGCGGTCACGATGCGTGTAGGCAGCGGGCCGTCGCTGCGCTCGAACACGATGGACTCGCCCTTGGGCGCGTCTGCCCACAGGGTTTGACCGCTTGAGAAAGCCAATGCCCCCTGGCTGGTCTTCACGCAATAGTCACCCGCGTGCGCATCGGGATACACCAGCAGTTGCATCGGCACATCCGGGCAAAGGGGCACATGCATGTAGGCACGTTGGCCGGGCTCGGCCATGTCGGTCGGTTGGCGGCCGTAGTCGAAATTGGAGTGCGTAACTTGCATGTCGCTGCCATCCAGGCGCTCAGTGCCCACCAACATTCGCGTAAAGCCTGCGCCAAGCTCAAAGTCAATCTTGGCTTGGCCTGGCTGGCCGCCTAACCATGCCACGAGGTTAGACAGGTGGTCTTGCGGCCGCACAACGCGAGTCTCGTAAGGGCGCAGCGCTGGCCAGTCCAGGGTCACGGTTTGGGCCTGTTGGCGGTGGTTGCGCACGGTGAGCGTGACCGGCTGCGCCGGGCAGGCGAGGCTTCCGTTATGCACGATCCCAAAGGATCTCTGGAGGGCGGTGTCGCGAAGCGTCCAGCAGGCCTCACGCCCCACAGTCAGCGTGCGGCCTTCTTCAATCTCGTGCTGGCTGTAGGCCCGGGCATAGCCATGCACCATCGTGTAGCCACGCGGGGTTTCGTAAAGGCAGACGATGGCGCTGTAAGGAATGGCCATGTTTTGCGTGGAAAACACCTCGATTTCCACGCTTCCCTCAAAGGGAGCGGCCACTGGTGCGCGGTAGTTGATGACTTCACCCTTGCCGAAACTCAAGCGCTCGCGGTGCAGCAATTCCCCAGTCATGGCGCGCGTAGAAGCCACGAGGGCCACATCCAAACCGCGCTTGAGCTTCCAGTAATTCATGAAGCTCACAGTGCTCTTCATGTGCTCGTTTTCGCGCACGTAGAAGATCGCCGAGCTGCGCAGCACATCACCGTGGCGGGCACCAACGTTATCGCGAAAGGAAATGACTTTCATCTCGGCTCCTGTAGTCTGAAGGCACGCTCCGCCAGAAAGAGCGCCATGTCCCAATCCAAGGCGTCGTCGATGTCTACGCTGCGTGCTTTGGGCATTTCCACGGTGCGCACAGGCACCGACCACAAGCCCTGTGCCGCCGCTGTGGCCAGGGCATTGCGCTGCCAAACATACACCGCGCCGTTGAGCGTGCGCACCTCGGGTGCATCCTGCCTGCGCGCTGCGGTAGAAGGTTTGGACAACTGCGCAAAGCCCAGGGCATCCGCCTCCACCATCGTGTAGTAGGGGTTGCTGCCGGAATCAAACACGCTCGTCACCAAGCCCGCTTGCGGTGCGGTTTCACTCGCGGCCAAACAAGCGAGCACATCTTCCAAAGCCGTGAGGGGCGAAGTGGGTTGCAAGTCAAGCACCCGCACAACAGGGCCGACCACGGCTTCGACCTGAGCTACCAAGTGCAGCAATGCTGGCAGCTTGGGGGCAGCATCTGTGGCCAGCGCGGCTGGGCGCAAACCCAGCACAGTTGCGCCATAGGCGGTGGCCACATCTGCAATCTCTTGAGCGTCGGTTGACACGTACACGCCCTGAACTTGATCGCAGCGCATGGCCAATTCGATGGCATGGCCGATCAGGGGCTTACCCATGAAAGACCTGATGTTTTTGCCCGGCAAGCCCTTGCTGCCTCCCCTGGCGCAAATGGTGGCGATCGTGCGCATGCAGCTACATCTTCAGGAATCGCGTGAGCATCGCCAGCCCAGCCAGTGCGCTGCGTTCAGGGTGAAATTGGCAGCCCATCAAATGGCCACGCTGCGCAGCCGCACAAATCCGTGCGCCATCGTAAAACGCATCGGCAAGCCGGTCAGACTCATGCGTGGGCACCGGCGCAAAGGAATGCACGAAGTAAGCAGGCGAAGCGATTGCCACGTCAGCCAGCAGGCTGTCAGACCAATCGGCACGGGCCGCAGGCAGCGTGAGCGCGCTCCAACCAATGTGCGGAATGCGATGGGACTTGCCATCAGCCCCCACCGCAGGTACGGCCTTCACTCGGCCAGGGATCAGGCCCAGA
>JAAFHN010000359.1 GCA_013298415.1 Comamonadaceae bacterium | reverse complement strand
TTCACTACTGATTTCATAGCATTACATGTAATGAATATATGGACAGTGGGGTCAAACGGCGTAAAAAAAGCTATTTCAGGGCCCTGGAACCACCCAGACGACCGCTGTGCGGGCCGGCACACGAAGAGCGCCGATGGCTGGGTCAAATCGGGCGTCTGTGATCCGTGGATCGGCGGCTTGCGCACCCGTATGCACCGGGTGCAGTTGCAGCGGCACCCCCAGCAAACCTGGCACGGGCACGCTGTGCATTTCTTTATCCGCATTGATCGCGTAAACGATGCGCTTGAAGTTGGCCCCAGCAAGGCCAGCGCCATCCAAGTCACCCACGATCACCGAGCCAATTTGCTGTGGCCCCGTGTTGTGAAAGCGCAGGCGCTGCATCACGTCTTCGGCCCGATCCATGCGAAAAAGCTTGGAGCTCGCGCGAATTTTGAGCAAATCTTGGGTCGCTTCAAACGCAAAGCGGATGTGCAGCGGCTCGGGCTTGATCAGCGGGTTGGCCAAAATCGGCCGCATCACGGCCCAGTTGCTGCCGTTGTCTTGCTCAATCGGCAAGCCGGTGCCAAAGTAGTTGTCTTGCAGCGTGAAATCCATGCGATTGAACCAATCGCCGGAGTCGTACGAGTTGCGATCCAAGGATTTGCTGCGCAGGGTTTCCACACCCGCGTGAAAGTAGGCCACGCCTTGGCTGAGCGCAGTGACGGCGATGCCCACCACTTGGGCGCGGGCGCGGTCTTCGCGGCTCGTGGTTTGCGGCATCTTGAAGGCATTGATGTCAAAGAGCGTGGGGTTGTCGTGGTTGTCCACGTAGTTCACAACCTCGCCAGGCTGGCTCGCATAGCCCGCAGGCGCGCCGCCGCCGTACTTGATTTCATCGAGTCGCAGGGTTTTGCCATCTGCGGCCAGCAAGCGGTAGGGTCGCAAGCTGCCCGCCAAACCCACGCGCACCTGGTCGGCCTTGGCCGCGAGATCGGCCGCGCTGGTTTTGGGCGCTGTCGGCGTGGGATCGAAGTGATAGCCATTGGCCCAGCCTTGGTTGGCGATCAAGCCCGCGCTGTCGTCGGCCCAGCTTCCGCCACGCACGGCATCGCGGGCGCGGTCGCTGAACGTGCCAATGCCGCTGCCATTCAGCGAGAGCTGCGAGGCCTGCACAAAGCGCGCGCCGTTTTCCACCTCGCCGAAGTTCCAGCCTTCGCCGATCAGTTGCACAGGCTTGCCCGCCGCTTTGTTCACCACCGCTTGGAGCCGCTCCATCACATCGCGCGGCTGGTGGCCCATCAAATCGAATCGGAAGCTGTCGATGCCGTACTGCTGCACCCACACCACGGCCGAATCGATCATCAGCTTGGCCATCATGCGGTGCTCTGTGGCGGTGTTCGCGCAGCAGGTGGAGCTTTCCACGCCGCCTTGCAAATTCAAGCGCTGGTAGTAGCCAGGCACGATCCGGTCGAGCACCGATTTCGAGTCTTGGCCGGATGCAGGCGTGTGGTTGTAGACGACATCCATGCCCACCCGCAGGCCTTCTCGGTTGAGCGCGAGCACCATCTCGCGGGTCTCGCGCACTCGAGCCGCGGGATCCTCTGCGTCGCTCGAATAGCTGCCCTCAGGTGCGGTGTAGTGAAAAGGGTCATAGCCCCAGTTGAAGCAGTCTTGGCCTTTGACCTTGGCCACTGTTGCCTGCTGCACCGTGCCGTCTGGCGTGCTTTGCTCCACCTTGGGTGTGGTGCAGCCCACCTCAGGAATGGTCGCGATGTCAAAAATCGGCAAAAAATGCACGTCTGTCATGCCAGCCTTTGACAGCGCGCGCAGGTGCTTCATGCCGTGGGAGTCCTTCGCCGTGAAAGCCGCGTACTTGCCGCGCTGAGCGGCGGGCACACTCGGGTCGTTGATCGAGAAATCACGCGCGTGCAGCTCGTAAATCACCATGTCGGTGTTGGTCTTCACGCGCTCGGCATGCGGCAGTTTGGCTCGTGCGTCCCAGCCTTGCGGTTTCAGGCTCGCGTCGCTCAGATCCATCACCGCTGCCCGCGCCGAGTTGGCGTTGAAGCTCAGGGCATAGGGGTCGGTCACGCGGTTGCGCACCAGGCCGACTCCGGGCACAAACACGTCCACCAGGTAGGTGTAGAGGTGACGATCCAGTGCCGCTTTGGGCACCGCGCTCCAAACCCCATTGGCCCAATTTCTGGCCATGGGCTGTGCGCTGATCGCTGGCCCGCCCTTGGGGCCGTAAATGCACAGGGAAACCTGCTGAGCCGTGGGTGCCCAAAGCTTGAAGCTAAATGGGGATTGGCCTGCGCCGCTGCGCACGCTGCCCAAATCACCCACTTGCTCTGCCCTGGCATAGAGCGCATCAAGCGCCCTGGGGGCCTGGGTGGCCGAAGCGGTGATCACCTGGCCTTTCTCATCCAATGCGGCCACCATCGTTTGACCAATGTGAATGGCCTTCAATTGCACATCGCTCATTGCAGGCAGCTTGAGCACCAGCACTTGGCGCGCCGCTTCGCCAGCGTGCGCGGTCAAGAGCCACGGCAACTGCTTCAACGCCGAGTCGCGGCCAGCAGCATCTACAGTCAGGCGAATCGTGCGATCTGCATCTTGGATTCGGCCAGCTTCCACCCGCAACTGCCCGCGCGCGCTCGTGACCAGCACGTAGGCGCTGGCCTGCGTCGCGCCCGTTTGCCAGGCCATTCGCTGGCCATCCGCCCAGAGCGCCATGGTTTTGCTTTGCAGAGCCTTCAGGCCATCGGATTTGGGGCTAGGAAGCAGCGTGCTGGCGTGCGATTCGGCGTCGCAGGCTAGCAGCAGCTCGCTTGTCTTGGCATGAGCCTGCTGCCCGAGCAGTGCCAAGCTGAATGCCAGGGCCCAGTTCGCTTGAACGAAGTATTTTGGGGTCGTCGTCATCGTTGTCTCCAGACTATTTTTGCGCTGAATGGGCTCATGCGGCTCGGGCATTGGCGCGCATGCGCTTGGCGCCGCTCACCCAGTGCAGGCTTTCCCAGCGCCACCACATGATGAGGCCGCGCAGCAATTCATCGGCGGCGAGTGCCATCCAAACCCCTGCCAATCCCAAGCCCATCCCGATGCCGAAGAGCCAAGCGCCACCCGCCATCACGATCACCATGCTGAACGCGCCAACGGCCACAGGAAACTTGGCATCGCCTGCACCGCGCAGGGCATTGATGAGCACCACATTGCAGCAACGCCCAGGCTCAAGTGCCACAGCAATCCAGAGCGCGGCCGCAGCTGATGAAATCACCTGCGGGCTCTGCGTGAAAAGTGGCAAGGTGTAGGCAGACAAGCTGGCGTTGAGCAAGGCCGAGAAGGTGGAAATGGCCAGACCCACCCAAAGCACCCGGCGCACCAGGCGATGCGCAGCGCGAAAGTCACCCGCACCCACGTGATGGCCCACCACAATTTCGCAAGCAAAGCCCAGCGCCACGGTGGCCAACACCACGGCCGTCACAAGCTGCTGCACGTAGGAGTGTGCAGCCAGGCTCTCCGTGCCGAAGCTCGCCACCACCGCAATCACACCCAGTGTGGCCAGGCGATACGCGATGGTTTCCGCTGCACCAGGCAGGCCGATGCGAAAAGCGCCGCGCAGCAAGTTGCCCCGCCAGGCCCACCAATAGCAGGGCGCTGGCTTGATCTGCAAGTGCAGCAGCCATTGCCGATACAGCAGCCAAGCCGTGAGGCCACGGCTTGCCAGCATGGCCATGCCAAAGCCGGCCACGCCAAAACTGGCCATCAGCGGCA
>JAAFHN010000447.1 GCA_013298415.1 Comamonadaceae bacterium | reverse complement strand
GTTTTGCCAGAGCCCGTCGGGCCGATGAAGAGGATGTTGCTTTTCGCAAGTTCCACTTCATCTGCTTTTTTGTCTTTGTTCTTCTCGCGATGCTGCAGGCGCTTGTAATGGTTGTACACCGCAACAGCCAGCGCCCGCTTTGCGTGATCCTGGCCGATCACATACCCGTCAAGATGCGTTTTCAGTTCGACAGGCGTCGGCAGGTCACCTCGCGCGAATTTGGCTGCCCCAACCTCAGGCAGCGTGGCGTCTTCGTCACGGATGATGTCATTGCACAGCTCAATGCACTCGTCGCAGATGAAAACCGATGGTCCGGCGATCAGCTTTTTGACCTCATGCTGGCTCTTGCCACAGAAGGAGCAATGCAGGGTTTTTTCAGTGGGCGATGCGCGCTTGTCTGCCATGTGTAGCCAGTGGTTGCGCTGGGCACAAACGGCCCAAAGCGCGGTGCAGCAATGATAGCGTCAAGGCCGCTTCGATACGACTTTATCGACCAAGCCGTAAGTCTGTGCTTCTGCGGCAGACATGAAGTAGTCGCGCTCGACATCTTTGGCAACTTTTTCCACCGTCTGCCCCGTGCGCTCGGCGAGGATGGCGTTGAGTTGCTCGCGGGTTTTGAGGATTTCTCTGGCGTGAATCTCGATGTCGGTGGCTTGGCCGCGCGCGCCGCCTGAAGGCTGGTGAATCATCACGCTGGAGTTGGGCAGCGCAAAGCGCTTGCCCTTGGCACCTGCTGCAAGCAAGAAGGCGCCCATGCTGGCCGCCATGCCCGTGCACAAGGTCGTGACATCGGGCTTGATGAAGTTCATCGTGTCGTAGATCGCCAAGCCCGCGCTCACGGAGCCTCCGGGGCTGTTGATGTACAGGTTGATGTCTTTGTCGGGGTTCTCCGACTCCAAAAAGAGCATCTGCGCCACCACGAGGTTGGCCATGTAGTCTTCAATCGGGCCGACCACAAAAATGATGCGCTCTTTGAGCAAACGCGAGTAGATGTCATAGGCACGCTCGCCGCGGCCGGACTGTTCGATCACCATCGGCACCATGCCGAGGCCTTGCATTGAAGGTGTGCTCATGTGAATCCTATGCGCCGCGTGCGTGGCATGCGGCTGTGCTGATGAATGCGATTGTGCCCAAACGCTGCGTCGGAAAAAACACTTGGGGGCCGAGTCCGAGAACTCAAGCCCTCAAACTCAGACCCCCAAGAGGTGCCAACCGACGGAAAAGCGCGAACTTGGTGCTTACTGCGTTTGGCCCATCAGCTCTTCAAAACTGATCGACTTTTCGGTGAGCTTGGCTTTGGACAACACGAACTCGGTCACGTTGTTTTCAACGATGACGGCCTCCACTTCCGACATGCGGGCCCTGTCGCTTTCGTACCAGCGCTTCACATCGGCCGGGCGCTCGTAGCTCGCGGCCAGTTCGGCGATGTGGGCGTCGATCTGGTCAGGCTTGGCAAAGAGCTCGTTGCTGCGAACAACTTCTGCCACGATGAGGCCGAGGCGTACACGGCGCTCAGCTTGCGGGCGGAACACATCGTCGGGGATCGGTGCTTTGTCAGCGTCTTTGATGCCACGCTTTTTGAGATCCTCGCGAGCGCTGGCCACCATGCGCTCCAGCTCCGATTGAACCGATGCGTTCGGCAGGTCCAAAGTGGCGTTGCTAACGAGCGCATCCATCACCGCGTTCTTGTTGCGAGCGATGAGGCGGAACTTCACTTCGCGTTCCAAATTTTTCTTGATGTCGGCGCGCAAACCATCGATGCTCGCGTCGGCGATGCCAAGCGACTTGGCAAACGCTTCGTTCACCTCGGGCAGGTGCTGGGCTTCGAGCTTCTTCACGGTCACCATGAAGTCGGCCGTTTTTCCTGCCACGTCTTTGCCGTGGTAATCCTCGGGGAATGCGAGCGGGAAAGTTTTGCTCTCCCCCACTTTCATGCCGCGAACAGCCGTCTCAAAGGCTTCAAGCATGCTGCCTTCGCCAAGCGTGAACACAAAAGCCTCTGCCTTGCCGCCATCAAAGGGCTCGCCGTCGATCTTGCCTTCGAAGTCGATGGTGGCGCGGTCGCCGTCTTGGGCTGCTGCGTCTTTAGCGCGCAGGGAGTAGCTCACGCGTTGTTTGCGCAGGATATCGAGCGTTTTGTCGATGGCGGCGTCAGACACGTCTGCTGTGACTTTCTCAACTTCAACGCCGCTCAAATCGCTCACCGTGACTTCGGGATAGACCTCGAAAACCGCGTCGAACTGAAGCTGCTCAACGGGCTTGCCTTCTTCAGTGGGGGTGACTTCGGTGATCCTTGGCGTGCCCGCGACACGGAGCTTGGCCTCGTTGGCGACCCCAATGAAGGCTTCGCCCACTTTGTCGTTCATCACCTCGTATTGAACGCTGTAGCCATAGCGCTGGGCCACCACATTCATCGGCACTTTACCTGGGCGAAAACCGTCCATCTTGGTGGTGCGCTGGATTTTTCGCAGGCGCGCATCCACTTCTTTGCTGATGACATCCACCGGCAGCGACAAAGTGACTTTTCGCTCCAGCTTTTCCAAGGTTTCGACGGTAACGGCCATGAGGGGCTCCAAAAATGAAAACAACCCAGCTGACTTCAGCGCAGCGCCGAAGCCAAGACCAGGTTGTTCTGAAAATCCAAGAACTCTGGTGCGCGAGGGGGGACTCGAACCCCCACAGTGTTGCCACCGTCAGGACCTAAACCTGGTGCGTCTACCAATTTCGCCACCCGCGCGGGTAACCCAGCATTTTAGCCTGCGACAACGGCCCGTCTATCGCAGATTCCAGATTTCAGCCGCCGAAGAGAGCGCTGGCACCCGAAGACACTATGTTTTTTCTAGCATCCAAAGCCCATTTCACATGGACATCGGCGCAAATTTCTTCAAAACTGCTCCGAAAAGAGATTCATGGCGCCCCTACACGCGGAGCGGCAACGCGAAACCAGGCGGCGTACATGGCAGGCAGGGCGAGCAGGGTCAGGAAGGTTGCAACCACCAGGCCGCCCATGATGGCAACCGCCATGGGCCCCCAAAACGCGCTGCGGGTAAGCGGGATCATGGCGAGCACGGCGGCAGCAAAAAAAAAA
>JAAFHN010000041.1 GCA_013298415.1 Comamonadaceae bacterium | reverse complement strand
GCCGGTGCCGAATTCGCGATCCACGTAGTCGTCGGCAATGATGGGAATCGTGCGATCACACAGCGGCAACTTCACTTGCTGGCCAACGAGTGCTTGGTAGCGCGGGTCTTCTGGGTGAACCATTACCGCCACGTCGCCCAGCATGGTCTCAGGCCGCGTGGTGGCCACCGTGAGGCCCTTGAGCTCTCCTGCCGCGCTCTGGATTGGCCCATTCACAAAGGGATAGAGGATGTGCCAGAGGTGGCCGTCTTCCTCGTCGCTCACCACTTCCAAGTCGCTCACGGCGGTTTTCAGCTTGGGCTCCCAATTCACAAGGCGCTTGCCTCGATAAATGAGGCCGTCTTCATGCAGGCGCACGAAGGTTTCGGTCACCACTTTGCTCAGGTTTTCATCGAGCGTGAAGTACTCCTTGCTCCAGTCCACGCTGGCGCCCAGCTTGCGCATTTGCTGCGTGATCGTGCCGCCAGAAAACTCTTTCCATTCCCAGGTTTTTTCCAGAAACTTTTCGCGACCGAGCTCAAGGCGTTTGATGCCTTCTTTTTCCAGATTGCGCTCCACCACGATCTGCGTGGCGATGCCTGCGTGGTCCACCCCGGGCAGCCACAGCGTGTTTTGGCCGCTCATCCGTGCGTGGCGCGTCCATGCATCCATGATGGTTTGGTTGAAACCGTGTCCCATGTGCAGCGTGCCGGTCACGTTGGGCGGCGGCAGCTGGATGGTGAAGGCGCTGGCCGCGGGATCGGCCTGCCCGGTGCCCCGGCTTCCCGCAAGACCCACGCCAAGCTGCTCCCACACGTCACGCCAGCGGGCTTCTAGGGTTGCGGGGTCGAAAGACTTGGCGAGTTCGGAGCTGCTCATGGAAGAAGGCTGGTTTTCTGAGGGGCAGATGCCAGGATAGGTTTGCCCTAGTAGGAACCCTGATTTTAGGTGGACCCAGCGCGCAAAACCGAGGCTCCGTTGAGGGTGAAATGCCGGGCAGCCACACAGGCGCTAAGCCCTAGCAAAAAAGAGGCTATGCACTTTTGTCGCGCTGCAGATACTCCACGCCTCGCAGCTGGAGCCTCGCTATGAACAAAGCATCCCCTTACGACCTCAAACCTTGGGTCGAACAATACGGCAAACACATCGCCTCAGAGGTGCGCAAACCGGAGCACCCGCACGTACCGGCTATGTTGCGCGCAGCTTGCGACAAATTTGCTGAGCAAACTGCGTTCACGACCGTGATGCCCAACGGCATGTATGGATCGCTGAGCTACGCCCAGGTGGGCGAGATGAGCGATGCGTTTGCTGTGTACCTGCGTGATGTGCTCAAGCTGCAAGCAGGCGACCGCGTGGCGGTGCAAATGCCGAACTGCCTGAGCTACCCCATCGTTGTGCTGGGCGTGTTGAAGGCGGGCTGTGTAGCTGTGAACACCAACCCGCTCTACACCCCGAGCGAAATGGTTCACCAATTCAATGACAGCGGCGCAAAGCTGGCTGTGGTGGTGGACATGTTTGCCGACAAGCTCCAAGAAGCCCAGGCCAAGTGCCCAGCTCTGAAACACGTGGTCTTGACGCGTATGAACGAGTTCTTCCCGGCAGTCGTGAGTCAGATCGTTTACGGCGTGATGAAGTACTGGAACCGGCTGATTCCGGCGCACGGATTGAGCGCTACGAGCCTTCCGGTGGCGCTTGCTCAGGCTCGCAGCACCGGGTCGGTTAGCTCACGCGCGCTCACGTTTGCGAAAGACTGCACGCACGATCACCTGGCCTTGCTCCAGTACACAGGTGGCACCACCGGCGTGGCCAAAGGCGCGATGCTGACCCATGGCAACTTGCTGTGGAACATGGCGCAAATGCGCGCCATGAGCGCAAGCCACATCGAAGAAGGCAAAGAGGTGGTGTTGACCGCGCTGCCGCTGTATCACATCTTCGCGTTCACGGTGAATTTCTTCTGCATGTTCGATGCTGGTGCGCGAAACATTTTGGTGCCCAGCCCGAGGCCCATCCAGGACCTGCAACGCGCCATCGAGAACTACAAAATCACTTGGATCACGGGTGTGAATACGCTCTACAACGCCTTGTTGGGCGAAGAGTGGTTCACGGCCTACCCGCCCAAGCACCTCAAGGCGGCGGGCGGCGGCGGTGCCGCCATGCACCACGCGGTGGTGGAGCGTTGGGAGAAAGTGACCGGCGCACCCTTGGTCGAAGGCTATGGCCTGACCGAAACCAGCCCTGTCGTGTGCTTTCAGCCGCTGAACACCAAGCGCGAAGCGGGCACCATCGGCATTCCCGCGCCCAACACCGAAGTGCGCTTAGTAGACGACCAAGGCTACGACGTGGCAATTGGCTCGCCAGGCGAGATCATTGTGCGCGGCCCGCAGGTGATGCAGGGCTATTGGCAGCGGCCTGAAGCCACAGCCGAGGTGCTGAAAGAAGGCTGGCTCTACACAGGCGATGTGGCCGTGATGGATCAGAAAGGCACTTTCAAGATCGTTGATCGCAAGAAAGACATGATCTTGGTGAGCGGCTTCAACGTGTACCCCAACGAAATTGAAGACGTGATCTCGCGCCACGACAAAGTGATGGAAGCAGCGGTGATTGGCTTACCCGATGCCAAGACTGGCGAGGCCGTACACGCCTATGTGGTCAAGCGCGATGACACGCTGACCGAGCAAGAACTGCTTGCCCATTGCAAAGGCCTGCTCACCGCTTACAAGTGCCCGGCCAAGATTCACTTCCGAGCCGAGTTGCCCAAAACCCCGATTGGAAAAATCTTGCGCAAAGACTTGCGCCAAGCAGAAAAAGCCAAGCTCGGCAAAGCCGTTTGATTTCCACAAAAAACCAATAACTGACAACGCCTAAGGACGACCCCCCATGCTCAGTGAACTCGAAACCAAGCTGCTCGGCGTGATGATGATGGTCATCATGCTGGGCATGGGCGCAAGCCTCACCTTCAAGGATTTTGCGATTGCCCTGCGAAAGCCCGTGGGCGTGATCGTGGGCTTGATCTGCCAATACGGCATCATGCCGCTGCTGGCCTTTTTGCTCGCTAAAGCGCTTGCGTTGCCGCCCGCCTATGCCATTGGCCTGATCCTCATGGGCTGCATGCCCGGCGGCACCACCAGCAACATCTTCACTTACTTCAGCAAAGGCACGCTCAGCCTATCGATCTTGATGACCATGGGTTCCACGCTGGTTGCCATCGTGATGGTGCCGCTGATGCTCGCGCTTTACTCGCAAGGGATCGAAGGCAATTGGAAAATTCCGCCAGGCAATGTGATCCAGGTGCTCTTTGTGCTGCTGGTGCCCACCGTGCTGGGTATTGCACTGCGCAAGTGGAACGCGAACGTGGGTGCTGTGATCGAGATGATCGGTGGCGTGCTCGGCGTGCTCGTGATCCTCTTTCTCATCGGCTCCTGGGTGCCACGCAACTACCAGCTGCTGCTGTCCACCGGATTCCCCGTGTACGCCGGCTCCATTGGCCTTGGCCTCTGCGGCTTTTTGCTCGGCTACTTTTTGAGCCGGGGCTTGAAGCAAGACCCCCGCCGCTCGCGCACCATTGCGCTGGAAACGGGCATTCAAAACGGCCCGCTCGCCGTGTTGATCGTCACGCTCAGCTTCACTGGCAGCCAGCAGCAAGAAGTGCTTTTGATCCCTGTGCTGTACTCGCTCTTCATCGTGGTCACCTCAAGCCTCGTCACGATCTGGTTCCGCAAGATCACCACCAGAGAAGAAATCGCTCGCGATCAAGCCAAGATTGGCGCTGCTGCGGCGTAGTCGCACGCTCAGAGCCGCACCAAGGCCCGCCGACACGTTGTTGGCGGGCTCTTTTTTGCTTCTTGTTTGCACTTTGTCCAGGTGAAATGGGTGTTTGCTGCTGAGATTTAAGTAGCGCCCCTGCAGAAACCAGAGGCGATATGCCGCGGGAATAGGCCAACGATTGGCGCACTTCGGCGTGCAGCGAATTGCCCGCTGCAGCGCAAGGGTCTGGAGAGGGTCATTTAGCGCAGGCTGAAGTACCCGCCCATCACCCTTGTGACAATCGTCACCGCGCACATCGCGGCGAAGGCGTACGCAATCCAGGCGAAGTGCTGCGGCCACAGGCACATCAGACTGAAGGCGATGAGGGTTTCGGTGGCCTCCGTCAAGCCGCCTAGGAAGTAGAGCGACTTGTTGGGGTAGGCGATGCTGCTCAAGCCGCGCTTGGCGGCAAGCGCCGCGAAGGCGAGGAAGCTGGAGCCGGTGCCGATGAAGGCGGCCAGCAGCACTGCGGCGGGCAGGGCGTTTTGCCCGGGGTTGTGGACTGCGAAAGCAAGCGGGATGCTGGCGTAGAAGAGGAAATCCAGCGTGATGTCGAGGTAGCCACCTGCGTCGGTGGGCGCTGTGAGTCGCGCCACTGCGCCATCGAGTGCATCGAGCACTCGGGAGGCCAGCAAGAGCGCCAAGGCCAACCACATCGGCCCGGACTCCGCCGAAAACACAATCGCCACCGCCGCGCCAAGACCCAATCCAAAACCGATCAAGGTCAAGGCATTTGCACCGACTCCCAGCCCATGCAAAGCCCGAGCCAGGGCATCCACAGAGGGCTTGATCAAAGCGGTGGTGTAGCGGTCAAGCATCTGCAGCAGTCCTGTTCACAGGAGACAGGGAGACCCCGAGCAGAAAGAAAAAATTGGATCTTTTCTTCTCCCTCCTTGTCGCCGGACCTCCCGTGAAACGGATCCACGCCCCCAAACCCATCACCCCACCAAAGCCTGCGCAAACTCCCGCGCGTTGAAGGTTTGCAGATCTTCTAGCCGCTCGCCGATGCCGATGAAGTACACCGGCACGGCGCGCTCTTTGGCAATCGCGCAGAGCACGCCGCCTTTGGCCGTGCCGTCGAGCTTGGTGATGATGAGGCCCGTGAGTTGCAGCGCGTCGTCGAATGCTTTAGTTTGGTTGAGCGCGTTTTGGCCGGTGTTGCCGTCGATCACCAAAATCACTTCGTGGGGCGCTGTTGCATCGGCCTTGCCGATCACGCGTTTGATTTTTTTCAGCTCGTCCATCAGGTGAAGCTGCGTGGGCAAACGGCCTGCGGTGTCGATCAGCACCACATCTTTGCCGCGCGCGGTGCCTGCACTCACGGCATCAAAGCTCACGGCTGCTGGGTCTGCGCCGTCTTGGCTCACGATGTCTACCGTGTTGCGATCGGCCCAAACCTTGAGTTGATCCTTGGCGGCGGCGCGAAACGTGTCGGCTGCGGCCAGCAACACGCTGGCGTTGGCTTTCACCAAATGCTGCGTGAGTTTGCCGATGCTGGTGGTTTTGCCCGCACCGTTCACGCCCGCCACCATGAGCACCGTGGGCTTGGCTTGGCCGATCACGAGTGGCTTTTCCAGGGGCTTCAGCAGCGCTGCGACTGCATCGATCAGGAGCGCGCGCACGGCCTGCGGCTCGGTGGCCTTGGCTTCTTTCACGCGGGCCTTCAAGTCGGCCAAGATGTGCTCTGTGGCCTTGGTGCCGGCATCGGCCATCAGCAGCGCGGCTTCGAGTTCTTCGTAGAGCGCGTCGTCGATCTGCGTGCCGGTAAAGAGCGTGGCGATGCTTTTGCCGGTTTTGCTCAAGCCCGCTTTCAGCTTGTGCAGCCAGCCGGTGCGCTCCTCAGGCGGCGCGGCGGCTGCCTCTGGGGGGGCGAGCGGGGCAGGGGCTGGTGCCGGGGGTGTCGGCGTGGGCGCGGGCGCAAAGAGCGCCATGCCTGCGCTGCGCGGCTCTGTTGGGGCTGGGCTAGACTGGGTGGGCGCGGCCTCTGTTGGCTTGCGCTTGAAAAAACTGAACATGAAACCACCCAAACTCGGGTCAAAAAAAGGCGCGAAACCGAGCGACGCGCAGCGCCCCGATTCTAGGAGCCGAGCTTCCGCCAAAGCCGCTGCGCCGCGCCAAGCCCCTGGCGAGGTGCGCATCATCGGTGGGCTGTACAAGCGCAGCAAGCTGCCTGTGCCTACCGTGGACGGCCTGCGCCCCACGCCCGACCGTGTGCGTGAAACGCTTTTCAATTGGCTCGGCCAAGACTTGAGCGGCTGGCGCTGCCTGGATGCTTTTGCAGGCACGGGCGCGCTCGGGCTGGAGTGCGCATCGCGCGGGGCGGCCCAGGTGCTGCTGGTGGAGCAATCGCCCAAGCTGGCCGAGGCTTTGGGCAAACACATCGAGCGTTTGGGCTGCGCAGCCGTCGCCCAAGTGCGCCGCGCAGACGGCTTGGGCATCTTGGCGCAGCAACGGGCGGCTTTTGAACTTGTGTTGCTCGATCCACCCTTTGATGCCGCTTGGGCAAGCAAAGCCTTGGAAGCGGCTGCCAAAGCGGTGGTGCCAGGCGGCTTTGTGTACTGGGAAGCGCCGAAAGCATTGACCGAAGACGAAGCAAGCGCCCTTGGCCTAGTCATCCACCGCCATCTCAAGGCAGGCTTGGTTCACGCGCACCTGCTCGTTCGGCAAAGCTGACCCCCGACCCCCAAATTTGCTAGAGTGCGCCCAACATTCGAGAACGCCCATGGCCAACCACGTCATCGCAATCTACCCCGGCACCTTTGACCCGATGACTTCTGGCCACGAAGACATCATCCGCAGAGCCTGCGAGCTGTTTGACACGGTGATCGTCGCAGTAGCCGCTGGTCACCACAAAAAGGCGCTATTCACGCTGGCCGAGCGCATGGACATGGCGCGGCAAATTACCACTCGCTACGGCCATGTTACGGTGGACAGCTACCAAGGTTTGCTGCGCGATTTTGTGCGCGCAAAAGGTGCCAAGGCCATCGTGCGAGGCCTGCGCGCTGTGAGCGACTTTGATTACGAATTTCAGCTCGCGGGCATGAACCGCAAGCTGGTGCCCGAGGCTGAAACGGTGTTCCTCACGCCGAGTGATCAATACCAATTCATCAGCAGCACCTTTGTGCGCGAAATCGCCACGCTCTCGGGCGACGTGGATGCCTTTGTGAACCCCCTCGTGGCCCAAGCCCTGCGCGCCAAGATCGCCAGTCTGGGCCGAGAATGACCATGCTTTTTGGAGCAGCAACATGGCATTGATGATCACGGACGAGTGCATCAACTGCGATGTGTGCGAGCCCGAGTGCCCAAATCAGGCCATCTACCTTGGCGCAGAAATCTACGAAATCAACCCCGACAAATGCACCGAATGCGTGGGCCACTTCGAAGAACCCCAGTGCGTGCAAGTCTGCCCCTTGGCCTGCATCCCCGTAGATCCCAAGCGTGTGGAAACCAAGCCCGTGCTGTGGCTCAAGTTCGCGCAGCTCACCGGTAGGCCGGTTGCACCCGAAATGCTATTTATTGCGCAGCACTGAAGCATTTGAATGATTGGACAGAGCGAGGTTTTGATGCAGAATTGCCTGCTTCGGTAAGGTTTTTCAGTTCTGAATAGACTCTGTCGCATGCGCCGCTTCATCGTTTGCCTTTTGCTCTGCCTGCTGCCTTTGCAGTGGTCTTGGGCATTGGTGCATGACGCGGCTCATGGGGTTGAGGCCAGCGCTTCCCAGTCGGTGCATGTGCACGGAGCGGGTGTCAGTGGTCACGACCACGGACTCAGCCAGTCTGGGCTAGATGAAGCATCCTTGAGCCACACGCCCGACTGTGACGCCTGCACGAGTCACTGCGCGCACACGCATTTGGTGGCGCTTGCGCCTGAGGGCTCTGTTTGCCAATCTGCCGAACCGCAAGCCGAGCGGCATTCAGCGGCGCAGATCGCGCCTCCATTGGGCACGTTCCAGCGCATCGAGCGCCCCAAGTGGCTGAGCACTGCCCCTTCGCGGCAGTGAGCACGTCCGGCTGAGACCTTTGCCCCCGCCCCTCGGCGAAAAGGGGCGCTTAGGCAAGCCAAGCGCTGATCGTGCGCTGCCGAAGTCTTGTTTCACTTCGGATTTCTTTCATGTCTTTTTGCATTCAACGCAGTGCGCTTGCGCTGCTTTTGGTCTGCGCCTCGGCCGCTGCACAGGCGCAGCCTGTGCCAACTGCCGTGCGCTTTTCGCAAGCTTTAGACGCGGCCTTCGCCCTTGCAGCCCCCGCAAAAGCCGCTCAAGCCCAGCAGGGCGACTGGGCGGCGCGCGCTGCCGCAAGCCGCTTACGCTTTCTGAACTCACCCGAGCTGAGCTTGGGCCACACCAGCGATGGCTTGGTGGGCGCGGGCGGCAAGCGGGTTTGGGAGCTGGGCGTGAGCGCTGCGCTCAGTCCGGCGAATTTGCAGTCTGCCCAGCAGCAGCAAATTGGCGCTGAAGAGCGGCATTGGCAGCTCGAACAAGCCGCACTCAAGCATCGCCTGCAAGGCGAACTGCTGGAGCTGCTGGCTCAGGCAGAGCTTGCTCGCTGGGAGGCCAAGGCCACCGAGGCCAAGGTGGCGCATTGGCAAGCGCTGGCAGCTGAGGTGGATCGCCGGGTGAATGCAGGCGATGCGCCACGGCTGGATGCCATCGTGCTCGAGGCGGCGGTGTTGCAGGCGCAGGGCGCAAGCCAGCAGGCTCAGGCGGCGGTGGCTGCGCTTTTGAGCGCGTGGCGAAGCAAAACTGGCCTCGGCGTGTGGGTGCCGCTGCCCGCGCTGCCGCGCGCGTTGCCGCCTGCATTGGCCCAGCTGGGCCTGGATCACCCCGAAGCCCAGGCCGCTGCGGCTGCGCTGGCGCTCGCTCAAGCGCGCGTTGGCCTCGCGCAGGCGGAGCGAAAAGAGCCGATGCGCTACAGCGCGGGCTTGGCGCGCGAGCGAGATGCTTTCGGCGCGACAGCGGCCACGGTTTGGCGCGTGGGCGTGTCGATCCCACTGCAATTGGATGTGCGAAGCGCACCAAAGGCAAGCGCTGCCCAGCGCGATGAAGCCGCCGCCGAGATCGCTCACCAGACCACCCTGCGTGGCCTCAGACAGCAAGCCGAGCAGGCAGGTTTGGCCCTAGAAGCGGCGCAAACCCTTGCCAAAGCGCTGGGCGAGGTAGCCAGCGCCCAAGACGCCGCCAACGCTCTCGTGCAGCGCGCCTACCGCCTGGGTGAGCGCGACTTGCAAGCTCGTATCAAAAGCGATGGCGAGCGGCTGGACGCCGCCTTTGCTGTGCAAAAGCAAGCGGCCGTGGTCACCAACCTAGAACTCAAACGGCTCCATGCGCTTGGCATGGTGTTTTAAGGAGAAGAAAAATGAAAAAACACACCTCTGTCCAGATATTTATTGCATTGTTTGCTGCGATTTATATAGCGATTACACCCTTGGCGGCAAATGCTGGCCCGGGCCACGATCATGGCGACGCAGCGCCCCTAGTAAGCGGCGTGGCCAGTCCGCGAGTGACAGCGCACTCCGATTTGTTTGAACTCGTGGGCATCGTGAAAGGCCAGCAGATGCAGATTCATCTGGACCGCTATGCGACCAACGAGCCGGTCATCAATGCCACATTGGCGGTGGAAATCAGCCAGGCGGGGGGCCAAACCACCAAGCTCGAAGCCAAGCCGCAGGCCGACGGCATCTACCTGTTGGAAAGCCCCGCCTTTGCGGCAACAGCCTCCTTGGCCATGGCTTTTACCGTGGTGGCGGGCGGCGATTCTGATTTACTCGCTGGCGACCTGGCGCTGATCACGGTCTCTGCCCTCGCGCTGCATTCGCATGGCGGCCTGTTGGCCGATTGGTGGGCGCACGCGGGCTCGCTGGCCAAAGCTGCGGTGATGGGTGCAGTGCTCATGCTGCTCGCTGCCGCTGTGGGCCTTGCACTGCGCAAACGCAAAGCGCGTGGTTTTGCGGCCTCATTGGCGCTCCTGGCATTGGGTGCGATCTCTGCGCCCGACACCGCATGGGCAGGCCCCGGCCACGACCACGGCGATGAATCCGCGCCCGCACCGGGTGGCAACTCGCCCAAGCGCCAGGCGGATGGCAGTGTGTTTTTGCCAAAGCCCTCACAGCGCCAGCTTGGCGTGCGCACGCAGATGGCGGAGCTGGCCGACCACGCGCCCACAGTGGAGCTGCAAGGCCGCGTGGTGGCCGATGGCAATGCCTTGGGTCGTGTGCAGCCCACGCAGCAGGGCCGCTTAGAAGTTCCTGCGCGTGGGCTGCCGCAAGTGGGCCAGCGCGTGAAAAAAGGCGAGGTGTTGGCAGTGGTGCGGTTCACGGTGAATGCATTGGAGCGCAGCGCGCAAATGTCGCAACTGGCGCAAGGCCAAGTGGAGCTGCAAGCGGCGCAAGCGCGGCTCAAGCGGCTGGAGCAACTCGAAGGCATCGTGGCGCAAAAGGAGATTGATGCGGCAAAAGCCGAAGTGAGCCTCGCGCAAAAGCGCACCGCGTTTGCGGCGCCCGCGTTGAGTGCAAGCGAAAATCTGGTCGCGCCGATTTCGGGTGTGGTGATGACTGCCAACGCAGCAGCGGGCCAGGTGGTGGATGCGCGCGAGCTGGTGTTTGAAATCGTTGACCCAGCTCGGTTGCGCGTGGAAGCACTCGCCTTTGAGGCGGTGGCTGCGAACGGCTCGCAAACCGCCTTTGCGGCTCTCAGCGGCAATCAAACCGTGCAACTGCAAGCGCTGGGCGCTGCCCCTGCCTTGCGCGATGCCGCGAAAGTGCTGCTGTTCAAGCCCACAGGGCCGCTTGCCAATCAGTTGGCGATCAACCAGCCGTTGCGGGTGCTGCTGCAAGGCTCGGTCAAGGCCAATGGAGTCGGCCTGCCCACCGCTGCCATCGTGAAAAGCCCAAGCAACCAAGACATGGTGTGGGTCCATACCGCAGCCGAGGTGTTCGTGCCGCGCACCGTGCGCTGGAGCCTGCTGGATGGTGCCCGCGTGGTGGTGACGGATGGCCTCAAATCAGGCGACCGCGTGGTCACCCAGGGCAGCGCCTTGGTGAACCAAGTACGCTGAAAGAGCCGCCATGTTTGAAAAACTTCTTCACAGCGCACTCCACAACCGCCTGATGGTGCTCGCCCTGGCGATCGTGATGCTGCTCTACGGCGGCTACACAGCCGTCAAGCTGCCCGTGGACGTGTTCCCCGACTTGAATAAACCCACCGTGACCCTGCAAGCAGAAGCAGGCGGCATGGCCCCAGAAGAGGTGGAGCAGCGCATCACCATCCCTTTGGAAATTGCGATGAGTGGCATTCCCGGCGTGGAAGCGGTGCGCTCCGTTTCGTCTGCTGGCTTGGGTTTCGTGTACGTGACTTTTGACTGGAAGACCGACATTTACCGCGCGCGGCAAATGGTGGGCGAGCGTTTGGCAGCGGCCCGCGAACAACTGCCCGCAGACGTGGCGCACGTGGGCATGGGGCCGATCAGCTCGATCATGGGTGAGGTGATGCTCGTTGCCTTGCCAATTGATGCGAGCAGGACCACGCCAATGGCGGTGCGCGAGTATGTGGATTTTGTGCTGCGGCCCCGCTTGCTCACCATTGCAGGCGTGT
>JAAFHN010000064.1 GCA_013298415.1 Comamonadaceae bacterium | reverse complement strand
CATTGAGCCCACGCCTGCAGCCGTGCGCAGCCGCCAAGATGCCTTTGGCAACACGGTGCAGTGGTTTTGCCTGCAAGAGCCGCATGCGCGCTGCATCGTCACCTCCAAAAGCCTGGTGCGCACGGTTGCGCCTCAGCCCATCCCCGAGGCCTTGGCGGCACTCACTTGGGAGCAAGCGCGCGATGCCTTGCGCTACGGCAAAGGCAAAAGCTACCAGCCGGAGACCGAGTTTTTGCACGCCTCATCCTTTATCGGCCCACACGAAGCGTTTTTGGCCTACGCAGAGGCCAGTTTTCCGTCTGGCGCGGGCTTGATCGCAGCAGCTCAGGCGCTCACTTCGCGCATGCACAAAGAGTTTCGCTACGACCCGCAAAGCACCACCGTCAACACGCCCGCGCTGCAAGCGCTCAAGGATCGCCACGGGGTGTGCCAAGACTTTGCGCACATCTTGATCGCCTGCCTGCGCAGCTTGGGGCTCGCCGCCCGCTACGTGAGCGGCTATTTGCTCACCGAGCCGCCGCCAGGCCAGCCTCGCCTCGTGGGCGCAGATGCCTCGCACGCTTGGGCAAGCCTGTACCTCGGCGCTGGCCAATGGTTTGACCTCGACCCCACCAATGACCGCAGCGGCCTGGGCGCGCCTGGCGAAGACTACGTGACGCTTGCCATTGGCCGTGACTACCACGATGTGGCCCCACTCAAAGGCATCATCCACGGTGCGCTAACCCAGTCGCAGCGCGTGGCCGTGACCGTCGCACCTGCATAACACTTCGTTTTTTGTAGCAAAGAATGTAATAAAAACGGTGACAGAGCTTCAATTTCCCTTCAAAACCACCTCGGAGAACCCCAACATGAGCGTCTACACCCAACTCCAAGCCTTGAACATCACCCTGCCGCCGGTCTCCACCCCTGCGGCCGCCTACGTGCCCTTCGTACAGACGGGCAAACTCGTGTTTCTGAGCGGCCACATCGCCAAAAAGGACGGCAAACCTTGGGTGGGCCAGCTCGGCGTGAACATGGACACTGCCGCCGCCAAAGAAGCCGCCCGCGCGATTGCGATTGATTTGATGGGCACGCTTGAGGCCGCCTGCAAGGCCGCAGGCACTGATTTGAATGGCGTCAAACGCATCGTGAAGCTCATGAGCTTGGTGAACAGCGCGCCCACCTTCACCGAGCAGCATTTGGTGACGAATGGTGCCAGCGAGCTCTTCGGCCAAGTCTTCGGCCCCGCAGGCGCGCATGCCCGCAGCGCCTTTGGCGTGGCGCAAATCCCGATGGGAGCCTGCGTGGAAATTGAGCTGATCGCGGAACTGAACTGAGGCGAGCCCTGGCACCTCCAAAACCGGCCATGAAGGAGTCCTTGCTCATCGTGGAAGACGACCCCGCGATGCGCGACGCTTGGCACGACACGCTGCACGGGAGCTTCAGCATTGTTGGGGAGGCGGCCAATTTGGCAGAAGCAAAAGCGGCATTCGACCGCTACCGCCCGCGCTTAGCGCTTGTGGATTTGGGGCTTCCCGATGGTGAGGGCTGTGACTTCATCCGGTATGGCGTAGCGAAGATGCCTGAGTTCACCGCTTTGGTCTCCACCGTATTCGGCGACGAGGCCCACGTGGTGAGAGCGGTACAGGCCGGTGCGCGAGGCTATGTTCTGAAAGATGCATCGCTTGCGATGGTCAAACAAGCGCTTGCCGACGCGCAACATGGCGGCGTGCCGCTGTCGCCCCAAGTAGCGCGCCACTTGATCAAGGCACTCGCTCCAGGGGTTGGGAGGTCCTGTGTCGCGCCGCAAGCGCCTCCTTTGAGCAGTCGCGAACGCGAGGTGTTGGAGCTGATCGGCAAGGGCTGCTCCGCAGCGGAGGCAGCCAGCGCGCTCGGTGTGGCAACCAGCACCGTGCTTGCGCACACCAAGTCGCTGTACAGCAAACTTGAGGTGCACTCCAGAGCGGAGGCCGTGTTTGAAGCGCGCCATCTGGGCTTGTTGCGCTAGCCTGGTCGCAGCCCTGAGCCTGTGGCTTTGGCCGGGCACGGTCCATGCCAACCGGGTCGTGCTCACGCTCGACAAAGCTGAGTGGCTCGATCACAGCGGCATCGGCTTGCCCAAACCCCAAGCGCAAGGATTGCTGCAGGATCTGCCGCACGATTGGCGGCGCTGGACGCCGCCTTCGGATGCCGCTGTGGCAACGAACCCGAGCGGCTGGTACCGGTTGCGCTTCGATTGGCCCGCAGCGTCCACTCAGCCCCAAGCCTTGCTGGTGCCTCGAGTCGGCGTGGTGGCAGAGTTTTGGCTGAACGCAGAGCGCTTAAGCGCGCAAGAACCCGAGTTTGGCGAAACGCCTACACGCATGTGGAACCGACCCCACATTTTTCACGTGCGGCCTGGCCTGTTGACGGCGCATGACAACGAACTTTTGGTGCGCCTACAGGGCCACAGCCACTTGGTTTCGGGCCTATCTGCGATGCAGATCGGCAGCTTCGCTGAGCTAGTTCCCACCTATCACTGGCGCTGGGCAGCCCAAGTGGCGGCACCCTGGGCACTCGCGGGCGTTTGCATCCTGATGGGCTTCGCGGCACTGGCGCTGTTTGCCCGCACACGCAGATCCGAACTCCTTCCTTTTTTTGTGCTGGGCCTCTTTCAGGCACCCAGAACCATTCTGCCTGTGTTGGAAACACCGCCTTTTTCCGTCATGGGCGGCACCTGGCTTACCGGCTTCACTCACATCTGCTTCGGCGCGGCCTTCTACTGGCTACTGCGGCCGTTTGCCCGCAGTTGGATTGCGCGTTGGAATCAATTCACAGCGGGATTCGTTGTGCTTGTGCTGCTCTCATGGTCTGGCCTCGGCCTCACAGGCCTCGCCAGCCAGCGAGCGATGGCGCTACACATGATCCCACTTTTGGTGTGCGCACTGATTGCGGTCGCAGCGCTGGTGCGTCATCTGTGGCTGCTCAAGTCTTGGGGCTCGCTCACGGTATGCGCAGCCGCATTTGCAGTCAATGGACTCGGGTGGGGTCACGACGCGCTGCACCGCCTCGGCCATGTTCCTTTTGACCACTTCTCGGTCGGTCCGCTCACCGCTATTCCAGGCTACTTTTGCATGCTGTGGATCGCCGCGCAACGCTACGTGAGCGACGAGCGGGCCACCGCTCTAGCTCGCCTGGAAGCCGCCACTCAAGCGCGCCAGCAGGAGCGGGAACGACTGCTGGCCGATGTGCACGATGGCCTGGGCGCACAGATCATCGCCAGCATCAGCCGGGCCAAGCGGGGGGCGCTATCGGGCAGCCAAACCACGCAAGAGCTCTACGCCGTATTGGACGAGTTGCGTTTGGTCATCGACTCGAGACAGTCCAACGACTTGAACCTCGCCACAAGCTTGAGCATGCTCTGTGAGCGTTTTCAACCCCGCCTGCAAGAAGTGAATTGTCGTCTCCGGTGGCAGGCCGAGGAGCCCGCAGCGTCGGCATTGAGCGCCAGGCAGCGTTTGAGCTTGCTTCGCATCGTGCAAACCGCTTTGGCCAATGTACTGCAGCATGCAAAGGCCAGCGAGTGCGGTGTGAGCTTGACCGGTGTCGCTACGGCCTGGCAGCTTGAGGTCCGCGACGACGGATGTGGTTTCGATGCGAGCCAAACCACCCCTCGCGGCCACTACGGATTGCAAAACATGCAGCGCCGCGCTCAGGAGTTAGGCGCATCCATCTGCATCGACAGCGCGCCCGGCGGCACCCGAGTGCTAATCCAGGTGCGCATCTAAGCATTGATCGCGGCGGTTTGACCTCCCCAATATTGGGGAAGCAAGGAAAGTCTCAGTTCCCCAGAATTTCCCCACCGCATCGATGGCCGATTCGGCAAAGGAGATTCAAATGCATTCAAACACCCGCCTGCACCCGCACCCATTCCAGCTTAACAAACCATTCATCGCCGTGGCCCTCGCCTCGGCCCTGTCCCTCCCACTGGCGCACGCTGCCGATGGAAAGGCCTGCATCAAAGTGCCCGACGGGCAGCAAACCGTCAGCCACGCTGCCAAGTACCTCGCTCTGGAAGTTGGCCCACTGGAAGTGCAAGGCAACAAGACCTATGTGACCTTGGACTACCGGCCGCGCAACGATGCGTGCATTGCAAATGTGTCGATGAACGGCCAGGATTTTCGTGGCGCAACTCGACGTTGCGATGAAAAGAAGTGGACGCGCAACCTGAAAGACGACATCCCACTGCGTCGAACCGCAGACTACGCCGCGCTGCGACGCGACAGCCGCGCCGCCAGCTTTGCCTCAGAAGCGCCTTACATGTTCGGGCTTGAGTTCGGCTACGACAGCACCTTTGGTCAGATGCCTGGCTACATCGCTGAGGTGTACTACAAAGACTGCGGCAACTGCGCCACTGGAAAGCAAATTGTTTACATGTGCGTGTGACGTGCAAAAGTTTGGAGACCACCCTATGAAGCGTTTTCTGTCCAATCCAATCAGGACAACTCAGCTCAGCGCCTCCTGCTTCGCGCTCGCCGCATTCTTCGCCGTACTACCCGCGCAAGCACAAGACATGAGCGACAAAGCCTGCGCCCGCGCGGAATCGGGCGCAGGGGCAATTGGCTACACCACTTCACGCGTGGCGCTTAACGTCGGGGAGGTCAAGTTCCACACCGACGCTCGCCGCTTTGCCGCCACCGTGAAATACCGGCCGCGCAACGATTGGTGCGTGATCTCACTCTCAGAAGGCGAGTACTACTGGGGCGGAGACGACGACAAGCGGCTCAAGTGCGGCGACGACAAGTACACATCAGTGACAGGATTGGTGATGTCGCAAGCCACCTATGGCGCGGCCACGAACGTTGCCCCGCAAATTTTCCGCCTGGGGATAAACACCAAACGCCCCAAAGACTCAGCGCACCACAGCTATAGCGTTTTCGTGTTTCACAACGGGCCGCAGATCATCGCGATGTGCGTGTGAGCGCATTTGCAGCCTTGGCCCTGCCGCAGATCAAGGCAGCTCACGCACCCGCAAAAAGCTCGCAAATCTCGGCTTGCCGCTCGGCGTTTTGTCTCGGTAGCTGAAGGTGACCGTGCTGCCAATCGGCGGCGGGTTGCTGCGGGTTGCGTCGTCAAAGCCTGTGCCGAGCTTGAATTCGATTCCGTCTTCGGTGCGCAGCAAAAGCGCGCCCATCCGGCCCTGGTGTTTGCCTTTGCCTGCAATGTGCACGATCACCCGGGCATCGGCATCGGCCACTGGTTTGAGTTTCAGTAGCACCGAACTTCGGCCGGTGGTGTAGGCCGCAGCAGCCGCGTGCAGCATCAAGCCTTCGCCGCCTGAATCCACCACTTCGGCGAGCTTGAGCTTCAGGGCCTTGTCGTTCGCCACGCGAAGCTGATCCGCCACCCGAAGCTGAGGCCAATTCGCCCGCTGCACGATGCCCTTCAAAGCCTCAAAACGCTGCGCAAATGTGCCCGCACCACCCGGCAGCTCAAAGAGCACATAGCTCAGCCGCTGCCACTCTGCGTCCACCGGCAGGGTTTTGCGCGCAATGCCCGAGAGCTCGTCAAACTTTCCCCGCGCAAGCCAAAGCTCGCCGTCCAGTGCCTGGCCTTTGGGCAGCTTGTCGGTGAACCAAGCCGGAGCCCCAATCGCCTGCCCGCTGCGAAACAGTAACTTCACCCCATCCCAGTAGGCCCTCACCCCATCCAACTTTTCGCTCACCAGGTAGCGGGCCACGTCGATGCCGGGTTTGTAGTCTTGGGCCAGCAGCAGTTTGGGCTGAGCCGCCTCGGCTTTGGCGCGGAGGGGCAGGCCCGTGATCGCTCCCGCAAAAGCAAGAAAAGCGAGCCACCCGCGCCGATGGGTTTGCGTGTTCATCCAAGGATTTTGGCGCGCCGTCACGGCTCAGGCAAGGCCGCCCCTGCTGACGGCATGCCGCTCCACCCGCTCGGCCCGCATCTCCACCAGCATCCGATCCATCACCGCCCTCGCCTTGCCGCTGTCGTCTGCGCCGTAGTTGCAGACGTACACGTCCAGCGTTGCACCCGAAAGCTCAGGCCAGGTGTGCAGCGCCAGGTGGGATTGGGCGAGCAGCAGCACGCCGGTGAAGCCGCTCTGTGCTCCGCTGGCTTCGTCTGCGGGCTGGAAGCGATGCCAATGCTCGGAAACGACGGTCAAGCCCGCTTGCTCGCACGCGCTGCGGGCCAGTGTGCGCAGCGGCTCGCTGTGGGTCAGCCAGTGCGCGGGGCACTGGCAGCCGCGCAAATCGGCGGTGAGGTGAAGGCCATTCATGCTGCGGCTTGACCCAGGTGCATAAACAACCCGTAGAGAGCTGATTTCTCACTTGCAACTGCTGTTTTTAAGCTAAATCCAATCACTGTCCAGGTATTCATTACATTCAGTGCTATCATTTTTTAACTGATCTGCTTTTGCGCTGAACCGATTGTCCCCTGTGAGCAAGCCCGCCCGAACCTCGATTTTTGCCGCGCTCGGCGCGATTGCGCTTTGGGCATCGCTTGCGGGGCTGGGCACGGCGCTGGCCCATGTGCCGCCGCTCTTGCTCACCGGCATTGCCCTCTTACTGGGCTCGCTGGTGGCGCTGCCGCTTTCGCGCTTTGATCTGAGGCTGTGGCGCGTGCCACTGCCCACATTAGCGCTCGGCATCTACGGGCTCTTTGGCTACCACTTCGTGCTTTTCATGGCCTTGCGCTATGCGCCGCCGGTGCAGGCAAACCTCGTGAATTACCTCTGGCCGCTGCTGATCGTGTTGATGGCACCGATGTTCTTGCCCGGCGTGAAGCTGCGCGCGGTGCATGTGATCGCGGCAGGCGTGGGATTTGCCGGCGCGGCGATGGTGATTTTGGGCGGATCAAGCGCCAGCCAACCCGCACCGAACGCGCCGCTGGGCTACGCGCTCGCTGCGCTGGCGGCCTTCATGTGGTCGAGCTATTCGCTGCTCACCAAACGGGTGGCAGCGTTTCCAACGGCAGCGATTGGCACTTTCGCTGCCGCCAGTGGCGTGCTGGCCTTGATTGCCCACGCTGCGCTCGAACCCCGCGTGGCGCTCAGTGGCCAGGACTGGCTTTTGCTCATTGGCATTGGCTTGGGCCCCATGGGCGCGGCGTTTTTCTTGTGGGACGTGGCGCTGAAAAAGGGCGATGCCCGCACAGTGGGCTTGCTCAGCTTCATCACCCCACTCGCCTCCACCTGCGTGCTGCTCGCCATGCGCGCCGAGATGCCATCCCCCACCGTGCTGCTCGCCGCCACGCTGATCGTCGGCGCAGCGGTAGTGGGCACTCGAAAGGGTTGAGAGGCAATTCACAGCATGCGCCCCTGAACGGTTTTTGGCTGCGTTTTGCGCGTTTTGCGTAACTTTTGCGTCATTTACGTCCGGCTGTCCAAGGCCCCGGAGCACAATTCAGCGCATGTCAGCACCCCAAAAACTCCCCATCCAACAGGTCCTCATCGCGGGCGCGTTCATCGTCACGCTCTCGATGGGCATTCGGCACGGGTTTGGCTTGTGGCTGCAACCGATCACCCAAGCGCAGGGCTGGACGCGCGAGAACTTTGCGTTTGCCCTCGCCATTCAAAATTTCGCCTGGGGCTTCTTCGGCATTTTTGCGGGCATGTTGGCAGACAGATTTGGCGCGTTCAAAGTGATCGTGGGCGGCGCGGTGCTCTACGCGCTCGGCCTGTTCGGCATGGCGCTCAGCACCACACCACTCACGTTTGCACTGACGACAGGCGTACTGATCGGCGCGGCGCAAGCAGGCACCACTTATGCGGTGATTTACGGCGTGATTGGCCGCAACGTGAGCGCGGAAAAACGCTCATGGGCGATGGGCGTGGCTGCGGCAGCGGGCTCTTTTGGCCAATTTTTGATGGTGCCGACAGAAGGCTTTTTGATCAGCAGCTTTGGCTGGCAGCAAGCGCTTTTGATGCTGGCGGCGGCTGTGATGTTGATTGCCCCACTCGCTTATTTTTTGCGCGAACCGGGCTTTGGCGGCGTAAACACGCCTAAGCGCGAGCAAAGCATCCTAGAAGCGTTGCGTGAAGCCTTTGCGTACCCGAGCTTTCAGTTGCTGATGGCGGGCTACTTTGTGTGCGGCTTCCAAGTGGTCTTCATCGGCGTGCACATGCCCAGCTACTTGAAAGACAAAGGCATGTCGCCCGAAATCGCAAGCTATGCACTCGCGCTCATTGGGCTCTTCAATGTGTTTGGTACCTACGCCGCAGGCAGCCTGGGCCAGCGCATGGCCAAAAAGCACATCTTGGCCTTCATCTACTTTGCGCGCGCCGTGGCGATCACGGTCTTTTTGCTCGCCCCGCTGTCGCCAATTTCGGTGTTCATCTTCGCAAGCGTGATGGGCACGCTGTGGCTCTCGACTGTGCCGCCCACAAACGCGGTGGTGGCGCAAATTTTCGGCGTGGCGCACCTGAGCATGCTCGGCGGCTTTGTGTTTTTCAGCCACCAAGTGGGCAGCTTCATGGGTGTGTGGTTGGGCGGGTTGCTTTACGACAAAACCGGCAGCTACGACATCGTTTGGTACATCTCGATTGCCCTGGGCATCTTCGCGGGCCTGGTGAATTTGCCGGTGCGCGAGACGGCCATCCTGCGGCGCGCGAAGGCCGCATGAGTTCATCAACCAGGCTTGGTCACGCTGCGCCCAGCCCATCGCTTCGTCCCACTCGTCGTGGGCTTTGGCGCTTCGCCGCGTGGTCTGCGACGCTGCTCGCCTGCGGCCTCACCTTCACGCTCTACACCCATCCCGAAGTGCTGATCAGCCTGGCCGATCAGCTCTGGGCTTGTTTTTGAGGAACGTCAGACGAGTGCCTTGAGCGAAGCGGCCCAGTTCGCGGCTTCAGCCACGGCGAGCAAGCGCTGCTCGCCGCCTTGGCCACGCAGCGGCTTCACGGCGAGCTGGCCGTTGGCAAGTTCCTCGTTGCCAAAGATGAGCGCCCAAGCGGCGCCTGAGCCATCGGCCTTCTTGAACTGCGCCTTCATGCCAGATGTCGTGCCGTCGGCACTCGAGTGCTGCTGCACCCGCACGCCTGCTGCGCGCAGGGTTTGCAGCAGGCTGGCGACCAGTGGCAAGGCTTGGGCATCGGGCACGATGGCGTAAGCATCAAGCTCGCTTGCAGGCTGCCAGATCTTTTGCGTTTGCACGAGATCTAGCACGCGTTCTACGCCCATGCCCCAGCCCACCCCGGGCGTAGGCTTACCGCCCACCAGCTCGAAGAGGCCGTCGTAGCGCCCACCGCCGAGCACGGTGCCTTGGGCGCCGAGGCTGTCGGTGATGAACTCAAACACGGTGTGGTTGTAGTAGTCCAGGCCGCGCACCAGGCGATGGTTCAGCTGCGATGCAAGGCCGCAGGCCGCCAGCATTGCTTGCACAGCTTCCAAACGCTTGAGCGACGCTTCGCCCAGGTAGGCCGTTAGCTTGGGGGCCGCAGCCACCATCTCTTGCATGGCAGGGTTTTTCGTGTCCAGAATGCGCAAGGGGTTTGCATGCAAGCGGCGCTTGGCGTCTGCGTCCAACAAATCGCCATGGCTTTCGAAATACGCAATCAAGGCGGCGCGATGCGCTTGGCGCTCGGAAAGCACGCCCAGACTGTTGATTTCCACGCGCACATCTGAAAGCCCCAGGCGGCGCAGCACATCGTGCGCGAGCAGCATCGTCTCGGCATCCACCTCAGGCCCGCCAAAGCCCAGGGCCTCCACGTCGAGCTGGTAGAACTGCCTATAGCGCCCGCGCTGCGGCCGCTCGTGCCGAAACACGGGGCCGATGGAGTACAGGCGCTTGCCGCCTTCGTAAGTGATGTTGTGCTCAATCGCGGCGCGCACGATACCCGGCGTGAACTCGGGCCGAAGGGTCAGCTGATCGCCATTGAGCTTGTCCTCAAACGAGTACATCTCTTTTTCTACGATGTCGGTCGTCTCACCCGTGCCCTTCACGTACAAGGATGTTTGCTCTACCACTGGCGTGCGGATCAGCTTATAGGCGCTGGCCGCCATCGCATCGCGCACATGCGCCTCAAACCACTCCCACAGCGCAGACTCGGGCGGCAGGATGTCGTTCATCCCTTTGACGGCTTGGATTTGTGCGGGCATGGGTCGGGGTGTGGGAGCAGGTTTACAGGAGATCAGGAGACAAGAAGAAGAAATTCAAAAATGATAGCAACAAACGCTTATTTCATTTGGACAGAGGTGTGATTTATCAACAAAACGGCCGCTTGAGAGTGAAACGGCAGCGATTTTCGGCTGTTGTTCTGCGTTCTTCGCGCTTTTCGCGAG
>JAAFHN010000475.1 GCA_013298415.1 Comamonadaceae bacterium | reverse complement strand
GTGCAGCCCGGCCGCCGCTTTCAAGATTGCGACGTGTGCCCCGAAATGGTGGAAATTGCCGGCGGCAGCTTTTTGATGGGCGACGACTCAGGCGACAGCGATGAGAAGCCCGCGCACCGCGTGAGCGTGGGTGCGTTTGCCCTCGGCCTCTTGGAAGTGACCCAGGCGCAGTGGCGTGCAGTGATGGGCTCAAATCCCAGCAAGTTCAGCGAGTGTGGCGACGACTGCCCCGTGAACTACCTGAGCTGGCAAGAAGCGCAGGAATACCTGGCACGCCTGAGCAAGCGCACCGGCAAAACCTACCGCCTGCCCAGCGAAGCCGAGTGGGAATATGCCGCCCGCGCAGGCAGCACCACGCGCCGCAGTTTTGGCGATAACGACAGCCTGGTGCGCCGCCACGCCTGGTACGCCGAAAACGCCGATGGCAAGCTGCAGGCCACCGGCCGCTTTCCGGCCAATGCCTTCGGCCTGCACGACATGCTGGGCGGCGTTTGGGAATGGACGCAAGATTGCTGGCACGACAACTACAACGCCGCGCCCACCGATGGCAGCGCCTGGGTGAGCTATTGCGCCAAAGACCAGCGCGTGCAGCGCGGCGGCTCGTGGAACGACACCGCAGCCCTGATCAGCAGCAGCACCCGTGATGGCGCATCCTCCGACGCGCGTTTTGAGACCACCGGCTTTCGCGTGGCCCGCAATTTAGGCCCTTGAGCCTCGCCAGTCGCTTGTCCTGTGGCTAAAGCCGCAGTTGCCCGGCGTAGCCCGTCATCTCCAAATAACCGCGACCGATGGCTTTGCCGCCCGCATCGCGCAGCTCGCTGATGCCTTCCCAATAGACGGGCAGGGGTGTTGAGCCGCGCTTCATTTCTTGGGCAGGGAAGAGGGCGTGGACGCTGTGGCTTGCGGCGGGCGTGCTGATGGCCCAGGCCGTGGGGTAGCTGGCTTGGGTTTGCGCGCTGAGGTATCGGTTTGCGAGCGGGGTGAACTTCACTTCGCTGGGGTTGAAGGCTTGCGGGTGGGCTTCGCCAGCTTTGCGAAAACTGCCGCCAGCCCAGATGGCACTGCCGTCTTTGCGGCGGAGTTGGAAGGCAGTCAAGGCTGAGCCGTCAAAGAGATTCATGCCGATCCAATCCCAGCCCACGGCTTCGGGGTGGAGGATTTCTTGGCTCCATTCGTGATCGAGCCAGGCTTTGCCGCTCACTTGCAGGTTTTGCCCGCGCAATTTGACGGTTCCGCTGGCGGCGAGCTGGGGCTGGCTGTAGTAGTAGCTGGCTTGGGCTGCGTCTGGCCCTTTGCGCGAGAGGCCGCCATCGCCTTGCAAGAGCAGGCTTTGCGTGGTTTGCAGCTGCAAATCAAGCGCGAAGGCTTCGCTTGCGGCCTGCGCCGTGTAGCCGCTGGCTGTGCGCTGCAAGCGCCAGTTGCGCAGGCGCAGGTCGGTGGTGTCGCTGCTGGCGCGCGCCGATGTGGCGGCATTGAATTCGCCATTCCACCGGAAGGCTTGATCGGCATGCAGCAAAGTGGCCGATTCCACGTCGCTCACCGCTGCGTGGGCGAGCAGGATGTGTTTGGCAGCGAGGCTGCTTTGCACGGCTTGCGCTGCCTCGATTCGGCTGCGGAAAAACGTGATTTGGAAGCCGATCAGTCTGCGAGCCTTCGACTCAGGGCCCAGCACTTGCAGCCAGCCTGTGAGGTACCACCACTCGGTGCGAAAGTCGTTGTGGCTGCCGTGGTCGCGGGGAAAGCTCAGGTTTCGTGCGGGCAAAGCGTTCGCGGCGCTTTGTAGGCCGCAGAGCAGGGCGGCGCTGCTGGGGATGGCTTGGCGGCGGCTGATGTGCATGGGGTCGGATTTTGGCAGCGGCGCGCTGCTTGGCGTGGTTTTTTTTACTTCTTTTGCCCCGCTGTCTCGGTGTTTTCAGTGTTTGTTGCTATCTATGTTGTAGCGTTTGAGTTTTGTTTTACCTGCTGTAGGTTTGTACTTGCCCCCCCTCTCTCCCCTAGCCCCTCTCTCGCCCCCGCCGGGGCGAAAGAGAGGAACCTCATTTGACCCTTCGACATGCCAGGAAGACCTACCAGCGGGAAGGTTGCAAGCGCGTGGGCGCTCGACTCCCTTGCACGGGGGCGGGTGGTTCTCAATCGGCAGAGCTTCCCTAAGGTGGTTGAACGCTCACGGTTTCGCTCCACCGCGCAGGCCAACGCCAAAGCCCGCGCGTGCCACCCGCTCCCGTGCGAGGGAGTCGAGCGCCAACCAACGTTGGGCCTCAGCCGTCGGTAGGTCGCACGGACAACGCGCAGGTGAAATGAGGCTCCCTCTTTCGCCCGGCGGGGCGAGAGAGGGCGGGGGGAGAGAGTGGGGATAAGTTCACCAATCCTCTTTCACCGCCATCACCGCCTGCCCACTCGCAGCCGCCCGCCCGGCAAGCCAAGTCGTCACCGTACCAGCCGCCAGCACGGCCAGCAAAAGCGGCGCAATGCGAGGCCAGGGCAGGGCTAAATCCATCGTCCAGTTGAAGCTTTGCGGGTTCACCACGTGAACGAGCACGACGGAGATGCACAGGCCGAGCAAGAGGCCGGTGATCGCGCCCAAAGCCGTCCACACCGCGCCTTCGAGGGCCACCAATCTGTGGAGTTGGCGGCGCGTGAAGCCCACGTGCGCGAGCAGGCCAAATTCTTTGCGCCTTGCCAGCACTTGGGCGGAAAAACTGGCAGCCACGCCAAAGAGGCCGATGCCGATGGCTACGGCTTGCAGCCAGTTGGTGACGGCAAAGCTGCGGTCAAAGGCTTGCAGGCTCAAGGCGCGGATGCGCTCGGCGCTGGTGAAATCGAGTTGCGGTGGGGCGGGGAGCTGGGCCACGCGATCCTTCAGGTGCTGCTGCAACTGCGCGGCGCTGGTGCCGGGCTGCGGCCACAGGTACAGGTCGTTGATGCGCGCATCTGCGGT
>JAAFHN010000529.1 GCA_013298415.1 Comamonadaceae bacterium | reverse complement strand
AAACGTGAGCAGCGCCGCTTTGGTGAAAAACCAGCCCATTTGTGACAGCGAATGCTGGATGCCAAAGACTGCGAGCAGCGCGCCTATGGTGACGAGCCACAGCGCCAAGCCGATGCCCAGCACTTTCAGGGCCTTGCTGCGCGAGTAGCGGGCGTGCGCGGGCGTGGGCGTGGTGTCGTCAATCACGGCCGGGGAGTGAGGCGACGGCGCCTTGCCGTGCCCGCCGCCCGCTGCAAACTGCTCGGGCCAGCGTTTGGCAGCCAGCCAGCCAACGAGCGCGCCCGCCGCCACGATCCACGGAAAGCCGATGCCCAAACCCGCCAGCGCCACAAAGCTTCCCACAGCGAGTGCCCAATGCACCGGCTTGGCGCGCGGGCTGCCGAGCGTGCGGCTGCCCAAGCGATGCAAAGCCTGCACCACCAGCGCCGCCACGGCGCACTGAATGCCCCAGAGGAGCGCTTTGGCGAGCGGCAAATCGCCGTAGGCCACATACAGCGCGCTCAAAACAATCAGCAGCAAGAGCGAGGGCAGCACAAACAACCCACCAGCCACGATGCCGCCCAGCGTGCGGTGCATCAGCCAGCCGATGTAAGTGGCCAACTGCTGCGCCTCGGGCCCTGGCAGCAGCATGCAGTAGTTCAGCGCATGGTTAAAGCGCGCTTGGCTGATCCAGCGCCGCTCGTCCACGAGTTCTTTTTGCATGATGGCGATTTGCCCCGCAGGCCCGCCAAAGCTGATGCAGCCGAGCTTGAGCCAAAAGCGAAAGGCCGCAGAAAACGAGATGGTTGGAGGCTCTGGCGTGGGCATGGTGCGGGCATTGTGCCTGCGTCTACCCGGCGAGCGACGCTGCTGGGTTTGCTTCACAAAACATAGCAACATATGTTGTAAATACCTGGACAGTGAGGCGATATGACTTGATTAAGGCCATACCTCAGATGCGCCAACCCGTCCGTTCGGGCTGAGCCTGTCGAAGCCCCTGGCGATGCCCAACGACCAAGCTCAGGGCGAACGGGTTTCTATCTGAGGCACGATCCGAATCAGGCAATATGAAGCAAAAACGGCCCTGCAGGGCCGTTTTCTGGCTGCCCAAAGGCTTCAGAAGCGATGCACCAGCCCCGCCATCAGCGTGGTGCTGTTTTTGCGCTGCACGATGGGGCTTGCTGCGGCATCGCCGCGCAGTTGGCTCCAGCTGAGTGTGCTGGTGGCAGACCAGTTCGCGTCAATCGCGTAATTGGCGCTCAGGCTCAGGCTCAGCGACTTGATGCCAGCGCCAGGCGTGTAGGCGCGGAATTTGGTGCGCGCGGCTTGTGCAGCCGTCACGCCAAAGTACGCCTGCATGTGGTCGGCATTGGCCCATTGGGCCTCCGCACCGATCGAGGCACTGAACTGCTGGCTCAATTTCCAAGGCAGCTCTAGGCCAAAGCTCGCGTGGGTGCCGCCGTGGCTTTCCAGATCGCCATTGCCCGCCAGTTTGCGTTTACCGGTGGAATGCATGAACTGCGCGCTCAAAGCCAGGCCCGCGCCCACATTGGCTTGGGCCAACAAACCCGCTTCGCCCGAAGACTTGACTTGGCCCATGCCACGCAGGCTTTCGCTGCCGGGTTGGAACAAGTTTCCCTTTTTGTCGTCGCGCCTACCCATGTCGCTGCCCAGGATCAGCGCGATGGAATACTGCTCTGTCTCAATCGGTGTCCAGTTCAGGCCGCGCTGCTTGATGCCAAAGCCAAAGCGGCCGCAGTCCCGGGTTTGGTAGCTAACATCGATCAGGGGCACGAGGGCGCTGCTGCGGCGGTCTGCGCCTTCGTATTGCGCAACCGATGCCACAGCCGCGCCAACCGTTACCGACCACTGGCTTTTGGCTTGGGGTGCGCTGGCGCTGCCTTGCGCCCAAGCTGCACCAGTGCCCGCGAGCCCCACAGACACGGCCGCCAAAGCCACGCGGCTCATGAATTTCACGTTCAAAACTTGCATGTTTTCCTCCGGTTCAACAAGTGCGTCGGATGCTATGCGGGGAAACCCCGATGGACTTAAGCCGAGATGGTTTTGCCTTAGCGTTGCATTAATGCGGCTTCCGAGGCTTGGGCTAGAGTCGCGCGGATGATGAAGTTGCTTTTGCTGGAAGACGATTTGCAGCTCGGCCGCGCGCTGCATCTGGCGCTGAGCAAAACCGAGTTCGAGGCCGTGTGGGTGCGCCGCGCGGCTGATGCGCGCAGCCAGCTGCAAGCTGACGACTACGCCATTGCGCTCTTGGACATTGGTCTGCCCGATGGCTCTGGCCTGGACGTGCTGAGCTGGCTGCGCAGGGGCGGCGGGCGCGCTGGCAAAACCCTGCCGGTGATGCTGCTGACTGCGCGCGATGCGGTGGAAGACCGGGTGAGCGGGCTCGATCAAGGGGCCGACGACTATTTGCCCAAGCCCTTCGCGGTGGCCGAGCTGCTCTCGCGCATTCGCGCGATCACTCGGCGCAGCGCAGGCCAAGCCCAGCGGCTGTGGCAAGTGGGAGATTTGTGCATGGATCCGTCGCGCCACCACGTGTCGGTGGGCGACAGCGCGGTGGATCTTTCACAGCGTGAATACAAGCTCTTGCTGGCCCTGGTTCAAGCGGCGGGCCGCTACGTGACGCGCACCCAGCTGGAAGCCATTGGCGGCTCCGAGGGCGCTG
>JAAFHN010000421.1 GCA_013298415.1 Comamonadaceae bacterium | reverse complement strand
CAGCATCAGCCAAGACCAGTGGGCGCAGACCGTTGCGCAGACCATCGTCGTCTCAGGCACAGGCACGGCCACGCAGACGGCCATCGTCACGCTGCCCAGCGGTGTCACGGCCACCACGGTGACGAGCAGCATCGTCGTGCGCACTAGCACAGTCATAGGCACCCCCAGCGCGCTGTACACCACCCCACTCAACTGGAGCGTGCAATACGACGGCCGAGGCCGGGTCAAGGCATTTGAGCGCCCTGGCAACAGCAGCACATTCCAGTACGACAGCAACACCAACCGCCTCAGCGCCCTGCAAAAGACGATTGCCGACAGCGACCTAGACGGCGACTACGAAGCAGGCGCAGGCACCACCGACGTGAGAACCGAGAGCCAGAGCGCACAGCTCATTGCGGCGGATTCAAACAGGCTCCTCTCCATAAGCACCTTCACCACCAGAGTACGGGGCACGCGCACGCTCAGCAACATCACCCAAACCGACGTGCAGCAGCTCGACGCTGCAGGCAACCTGCTCAGAGATGGGCAAAAGACCTATAGCTACGACGCAGCAGGGCGCATCGCCAAGGTCAGCATTGCGGGCAGCACGACCTCAACAGGCACCCAAACCGCCAGCGTCGTCTACAAACACAACGCACTCGGCCAGCGGGTCTTCAAGAGCGAACCCCAAGGCGACAGCTCAGGCCCAGACCCAGCAGTCCTCGGCGCAGACTTTGCAGCTTGGTTGAAGAAGAACTTTGGCTGGCTCTACGCAGCAGGCCAAGCTGACGCGAGCGTGGGCACGGCGTACGCATACCCAGATGAGTCCAGCGGCATCCCCAGCTGGGCGCTGATGGGTGAGTACGACAACGGATCGGCCAGCGGCAAGGGCAGAACGGAATACATCTGGCTGCCTGTTCAATCTGAAGCAGCCCCACTCAGCACAGGCCCGCAAAGCCAGCAGTTGGCTGGTGCCATTCCTGTGGGCTTCATCCGCAACAACCGCATTTATGCGATTCACTCCGACCACCTTGGGACGCCGAGGCTGGTGACGGACGACAACGGAACGCCGATTTGGCAGTGGCCCTACAGTGCGTTTGGAGACAACGCACCCACAGGCGTGCTCAGAGTCACCACCAACGCGGCGGGTGCGATCACGAATCAGCCCCAGCAACTGCGAGCCACCACGCCGCAAGAGTTCAACCTGAGGTTTCCGGGGCAGTATTTCGACAGCGAAACCAAGCTGAGCTACAACTATTTCAGAAACTATCAAGCCAATACGGGGAGGTACACGCAGGCTGATCCGATTGGGTTGGATGGGGGGTGGAACAGATTTGGGTATGTTGGAGGGAACGCGATCAGTCGTATTGATCCCAAGGGTCTAGATTTCTGGGTCGAGGGCTCGGTGCCGGGAGAGGGGGGTCATCCCTTCCATCGAAGCATCTGTGTAGGCAAACATTCCGGTGGGCGTGTGTGCATAAGCTTCGGAGTGGCCGAAGACAACTGCCTCATGAACTGCAAAGGCGAAGTCTACGAGGACGACTCTGCCGCCGGGCCGCTAGTCGGCGGCAGATATCAGGCGACCAACGCTGCCCATGATGCAGAAATCGCGGCACACCTGCGGTCATTGATTGGAAATGGTGGGCGCTACTTTCTTGTCGGAAACAGTTGCCGCGATTTTTCTGATCGCGTTTATCGCAGTTTGGAAGCCAAATACGGACCGCGAAGATACCGCCCGTTCAGAGACTCTCCCTTTCTCAACTAGTGAGATGCCACAGAGCAGGCGCGCAGAATGAACAAAAAACTGATGTTCACCGTGCTGGCGGTGTTCCATGCGCTGATCTCCTTCGTCGCCATTACCAAGTCTGCGGCAATCGTCGCGACGCCCGCAGTGATCGCTTGGCGCGGTGTCGCTGAAGTCCTCTCTTTCCCTTTTGGTCAGTTGGCTAACGCCATCGGATTTCCCGACTCCATCGTTATGCTGATGATGTTGAACGCGGTTAGCTGGGCTGCGCTGGGGACGTGGGTTGCCGTGCGTTGCTCGCGTGCCATCGTGGCGCTGGTAGCCGGAGGTCGGCATTGAATTACGCTCGGTCAGCAATGCGGCCGGGTCTAAAGTCTGGAGCGTTTGATTTCAAAAACCATAGCAACGACCCCAATAAATCCGGTGACACCTGGTTGATTTGATCTCAAGACCCGCCTTGCAAGCGCTGCACAACCCCGAAAGCGGCCCTACTTCCTGCCCCGAGAGGCCCGGCCTTCACGCGAGCCGCCTTCCCCTCAGCAGCCTTGCCCGTCTTGGCCGCTGAGGCTCCTTCTTTCGTCGAGTCTTTCGCCAAATCTTGCGGCGTGATGAACCCAATGGGCCGTTTAGGCGGATTGGGTGGGGTCATCAGCTCGCGCAGCGTATCAAACACCTGGCGCAGTTGATTGCGGGTGTTGCGGCTGAAGATTTCTTGGCTAAGTGCCATGGACTCGGTCTTGTCTTGCAGTTCGGCGAGCTGTTTGGCCAAATCTTGTTGAGAGCTGGCCAGCGTGCGCACCCGCACAAATGTGCGCATGATCTCGATGTTGATCACGACCGCGCGCTCGCTGTTGAGCACCGCGCGGCGCACGAGTCTCCCGTTTTGCATTTCGGATTCAAAAAGCATAGCAACAGATGTTGAAAATGACTGGACAGGGATCTGATTTGGCTTCAAATTCTGCACCGATGGCCGTTTCCAGCGCTCGCAGCGCGTAAAGTGCGCCCATGCACGCAGATTCGCGTCCTTCCAGTCGCCGTCGATACCGCTCTGGCGCTCGGACGCGCACCCGCCTCGCCCAGGCAGCGAGCAGCGTTTGCCGCCTCGGCCGCATCACCTACCCCAGCGGCTTCAAAGCCCTCTACAGCCGCAACGCCTCAGGCCAAATCACCGGCATCAGCACCCAAGCGCCCAACAAAGGCACAGCCGCCCGCCCCGTGGTTCAGCCCGTGCTGCCCCTCATCAGCAACTTGGCCCACACCGCCTTGGGCCAACCCGCAGGCTGGAGCTACTTCAACGGCAAAGCTGCCAGCCGCAGCTTCGATGCCGAAGGCCGCTTAACGGCCAATGAATTCGCCCGCTACGGCTTTGATGCCGCAGGCCGCATCACCTGCATCCGGGTAGAGTAGAGAACAGGCTTTCGCCTGCCCTCCCTCATCAAACCGTGCATGCGGTTTTCCCGCACACGGCTTTCCTGTGTTCTTCACTTCAGGCATGCGCTTGTTTCCAACCCGCTACTGTTGAG
>JAAFHN010000125.1 GCA_013298415.1 Comamonadaceae bacterium | reverse complement strand
CAGGTGCTATCACGATGACGCTGACCGACCGCCATTTCGGCACCAGCTTCTTCAACCCCGCGGGCGGCGGCGACCCGGTGATGTACCAGCACATCTTCTGGTTCTTCGGCCACCCCGAGGTGTACATCATGATTTTGCCGGCGTTTGGCATCGTGAGCCAGATCATCCCGGCCTTCGCACGCAAGCGCTTGTTTGGCTACGCCTCCATGGTGTACGCCACTGCCTCGATTGCGATTTTGAGCTTCATCGTGTGGGCGCACCACATGTTCACGACCGGCATGCCTGTGACTGGCCAGCTCTTTTTCATGTACGCCACCATGCTGATTGCGGTGCCGACAGGCGTGAAGATTTTCAACTGGGTGGCCACCATGTGGCGTGGCAGCATGACCTTTGAAACCCCGATGCTTTTCGCAGTGGGTTTCATCTTCGTGTTCACCTTCGGCGGCTTCACCGGCCTGATCCTTTCGATGGCCCCGGTGGACATTCAGCTGCAAGACACCTATTACGTGGTTGCCCACTTCCACTATGTGTTGGTTGCTGGCTCGCTCTACGCGCTCTTCGCCGGCTACTACTACTGGGCACCGAAGTGGACTGGCGTGATGTACAACGAAACGCGCGGCAAGATTCACTTTTGGTGGAGCCTGATCGCGTTCAACGTGACCTTCTTCCCGATGCACTTCTTGGGCCTTGCAGGCATGCCACGCCGCTATGCCGACTACCCGATGCAGTTCGCTGACTTCAACGCGATTGCCTCTGTGGGCGCGTTTGCATTCGGCATCGCTCAGGTGTATTTCTTCCTCTTCATCGTGCTGCCCACGATGATGGGCAAGGGCGAGAAAGCCCCGCAAAAACCTTGGGAAGCCGCAGAAGGCTTGGAGTGGGAAGTGCCCTCACCCGCGCCCTTCCACACCTATGAAAACCCGCCCAAGCTGGACGCAAGCGCAACCCGCGTGATCGGCTAAAACGGATCCACGCTCGCCCTCATCTCCAGCCCCTGATCCCAAGCCCCCAACATGGCCCTGACTCCAGAGCAAAAACGCCAAAACCTGCGCACAGGCCTGATCCTGGCTTCGGTTGCGCTCGTGTTTTTGCTCGGCTTTGTGGTCAAGCTCACGCTGCTGGGCAAGGGCTGATCGCATGAACCCCCCTGTGCAACGCACTTGGATTCAACGCCTGCGCATGGCCAATGCGCAGATGGTGATGAAGTTGCTCGTGGTCTGCATGGGCATGTTTGGCTTTGGCTACGCGCTCGTGCCGATTTACCGCGCGATTTGCAATGCACTGGGCATCAATGTGCTGGCTGCTGGCGACAAGCAAATCCCTGGAGCCACCAGCAAAGCTGCGGCCAACACGCAAGTGGATCGCACGCGCCTCATCACCGTCGAGTTCGATGCCAACGTGCGCGGGCCCTGGGATTTCAAGCCTGAAAAGCGCAGCTTGCAAGTGCATCCTGGCGAGCTGGCAACGGTGATGTACGAGTTTCAAAACGTGCAAAACCGTGTGATGGCCGCACAAGCCATTCCCAGCTACGCGCCCAAGCAATCTGCCGCGCATTTCAACAAGCTCGAGTGCTTTTGCTTCAACGAGTACAAGCTGCAGCCTGGCGAGAAGAAAGAATGGCCGGTGGCCTTCGTGATCGATCCCAAGCTGCCCAAAGACGTGACAACCATCACCCTGTCTTACACCTTCTTTGAGGTGGGCGGCAAGGTGCCCCCCGCGCCCAAAAGCGCCACGGCAGCCGCCAAAGCGGTGGACGCCAAAGCAGGGGTGGCGCTTTGAAAGACCAGCCCCTGCTCGACCGCAAGCCCAGCTTCTGGGTCACGCTCTCCGCTGTGCTCTGGTCGTTTTTTGGCGTGCGGCGCGGCGATGCGTTTGCAGCTGATGTGCAGCGCTTGAACCCGTTTCACATCGTGGCGGTTGGCATTGCCGCTTGCTTTGCGTTTGTGATTGCATTGATGTTTTTTGTGAAATGGGTGGTGACGGTGGCTTGAAAGCCCCTGACCCAGCACATTCAGAAGAGTTGAGAGAAAAAGAGGACCAGCGATGAGCGCTCATACCCCAGGCACCACGCCTTACTACTTCATTCCTGCGCCAAGCAGTCATCCGGTGAGCAGCGCTTTTGGCCTGTTTTTCGTTGTGTTTGGCGCTGCGCAGTGGGTGAACCACCACGCCTGGGGTGCTTATTGCGTGTTGTTTGGCTTGCTGTGGTGGTTTGCCACGCTGTACCGCTGGTTCAGCGACACGATCAGTGAAAGCCAAGGCGGCCTGTATGGCCACAAGATTGATCTGAGCTACCGCTGGAGCATGACTTGGTTCATCTTCAGCGAAGTGATGTTCTTCGGCGCATTCTTTTCTGCACTCTGGTGGGCGCGCGCGCACTCTGTGCCTGCACTCGGAAGCCTGGAAAACGCTCTGCTTTGGCCCGATTTCAAAGCCGTGTGGCCGAGCATGGTGGCAGGTGCCACGGCAGCGCCTGCGGGCAACGTGGAAGCCTTCCAAACCATGGGCCCCTTCTGGCTGCCCACGATCAACACGGCTTTGCTGTTGACTTCCGGCGTGACGCTCACGATTGCGCACCACGCCCTGCTCGATAACAACCGCAGCAAAACCATCCTTTGGATGTGGGCCACCGTGATCTTAGGTGCCACTTTCTTGGGCGTGCAGGGCTACGAGTACTACCACGCCTACACCGATCTCAACCTGAAGCTTTCCTCTGGCATCTTCGGCTCCACCTTCTTCATGCTCACCGGCTTCCACGGCTTTCACGTGTTCGTGGGCATGCTGATGCTGCTTTTCATCACCCTGCGCCTGCAAAAAGGTCACTTTGACAGCAAGCACCACTTCGGCTTTGAAGGCGCAGCTTGGTACTGGCACTTCGTGGACGTGGTGTGGCTGGGCCTGTACATCCTCGTCTATTGGCTCTGATGATTCAGCTGCCTTGCCAACAAAAAAGCCGCAGCGATGCGGCTTTTTTTACGTGGATGGCTTCAGCGGCCGACCGGAAGCCCGCCCGGTGTGATCCAACCCATCGTCCAGGCCAAGAGTACGAGCAGGAAGATCGAGACGGACACACCAATGCGCACCGTGAGCGCGCGCGCCATCCGGCGGCGTTGCGCGTCGCTTGGCCCGCCATCGGCTGGCGTGTTGCCCCCTCCGCGCACCATGAAAAAGCCAGCGGCCGCCAAAGCCGCCAGTACCACCACCAATCCGATCACGATCACAAAGTTCATTCGCAGATTATCCGGGGCTGCGCATGAGCGTGCGCGCGCAAAGGCTGATCGTGTGGGTGGCTGGCTTGGCGCTGATGGCCGTCACCGCTCGGCTGGGGTTTTGGCAAATAGACCGCGCCGCGCAGAAAACGGCGCTTCATGAGCTGGTTTTGAAGCAAAGTAGTTCCTCTGTCCCGGATTTATCAACATTTGTTGCTACAAAAAGAGCAGTAACTAGTAGCACTTGGGAACGCGACTTTCACCGCCCAGGCGTCGCCATCGGCCAATGGCTGCCCGAGCAAACTGTGCTGCTGGACAACCGCCAGATGGATGGCAAGCCCGGCTTTTTCGTGCTCACGCCATTCGTGCTGCAAGGCGCGCTCGATGCTTCGGGCAAGCCGCTCGCCATCGTGGTGCAGCGCGGCTGGATGCCACGCGACTTTTTGCAGCGAGATCGTGTGCCCGACATCGCCACACCCAGCGGCATTCAGCGCGTGCCTGTGCGGATCGCGCCACCGCCTGCGCGTTTGCTAGAGCTGGGTTCTGCCGATACCCCGGCTGCAGCAATTCCAAGCCGCATTCGCCAAAATCTGGACTTGACGCAGTTTGCGAAAAGCATTTCTGACTCTGCACCAGTGCTAAGTTTGGTGACGGGTGCGAGCTTGTTGCAAACCGCTCCGGCCGAACCTCCGATTGCCGACGGCCTCAAGCGCGACTGGCCCCAAGCCGCCAGCGGCGTGGCCAAGCACCATGGCTACGCCTTTCAATGGTTTGGTTTGTGCGTGCTCACAGGCCTTTTGCTGCTGTGGTTTCAAGTGATTGCGCCGCGCAGATCCAAAAAGAACACATGAATTCCACCCCCTCCAAACCCGATGAGCCGCTTGAGCTGACCGTACACGCCTTGCCGAGCGGCGAAGCGGCCATGGAGCGCGATGCCAAACGCGCGCGCATGGGCCGCATCAAGATGCTGCTCGTGCTCTTGCTGTGCGCCTCCCCCGTCATTGCGAGCTACCTCACTTATTACCTGATCCGCCCCGATGGCCGCAAAAACTACGGCGAGCTGGTTGCGCAGCGCGCGATGCCCGCCACACTGCTCGGCGTTGATTTGAACGCTGGCGCCAACGCTGCGCCGAAGCCCCTGCTCGCGTTGCGCGACCAGTGGCTTTTCATCAGCGTAGCAGGCGGTGCCTGCGATGTCGCCTGCGAAAAGCACTTGTATTTGCAGCGCCAGCTGCGCGAGAGCCTGGGCAAGGAAAAAGAGCGCTTGGACTGGGTGTGGCTCGTCAACGACGCTGCGCCCGTGCGCGAAGCACTCAAGGTGGGCGTGAAAGACGCCGAGGTGTGGCGCGTGGATGCCGCAGCCCTCGGGGCCTTCCTCTCACCCGAGCCTGGCAAAAAGCTCGAAGACCACCTCTACGTGGTTGACCCCATCGGCAACTTCATGATGCGCTTTCCCGCCGATATCGACCCCAACAAAGCCAAGCGCGATCTGAACCAATTGCTGAGAGCCTCCCGCCATTGGGATCAGCCGGGCCGCGACCCCGCAGCGGCCGCCAAGCTCCCTGCGGCATCGAAGTAAGCCCGGCATGAACGCAGAAGTCGATCTCGTCAACCTCGACCCCACGCTGCAATTGCTGGCCATTGGCGCGGCATTGGCTGCGCTGCCGATTGCTTGGTGGGCCTGGAGCCAGCGCGGCCAAGGCCCGCAGGGCAAACTGCGTGCGCTGATTGCCATCACGCTCTTTCTCACTTTCGATTTGGTGCTGTTCGGCGCCTTCACGCGGCTCACCGATTCCGGCTTGGGTTGCCCCGATTGGCCTGGCTGCTATGGCAGTGCGTCGCCAATCGGTGCCAAGGCCGAAATCAAGGCCGCCGAAGCCGCGATGCCTGGCGGCCCCGTCACGCTACCCAAAGCCTGGATCGAAATGATCCACCGCAAAGCCGCAACCGGCGTGGGCGCACTCATCACGCTCATCATGGTGCTGGGTTTTGCGTGGCGCAAAAAGCTCGTACAGGCCTTTGCCGAGCAAGGCAGGCGGTTTTCGCCGTGGTGGGGCGTGCTCGCTTTCGTCTGGGTCTGTGCGCAAGGCGCATTTGGTGCGCTCACCGTCACCCTGAAGCTCCAGCCCATCATCGTGACTCTGCACTTGATGGGCGGTGTGGGGCTGTTGATGGTGTTGACGGCCTTGTTGCAATACTTCAAAAATAATAGCGACACATCGAATGAATACCAGGACAGAGGGGCTAAATTGCTTAAAAAAGCGGGTTCCGAGGCGATATCCGTTCGCCCTGATGTATCTAGGGGCCTAGGGAAGGGCTTAGATACCTCAGCCCGAACGGTTGGGTCTGAGCGTCCGGTTCTCTCAAGATCGGGCGGTATCTCTAGGGTGTCTTTGCGCACCCTCTGGGCAATCCTCTTTGCAGCCACCTGGGTGCAGATCGCCCTCGGCGGCTGGGTGAGCACCAATTACGCGGTGGTGGCCTGCATGGAATTTCCCACCTGCCAAGGAAGCCTCTGGCCCAAAATGGCGCTGGCAGAAGGCTTTGCGCTCTGGCGCGAGCTGGGCAAAACGAGCGATGGTGGCTTGCTCAGCATGGCCGCATTGGTCGGCATCCACTATGTGCATCGGCTGGCGGCCTACGTGCTGTTTGCGCTCGGCATCTGGGCCGCGTGGCGGGCTTGGCAAAGTGGCGTGGCGATGGGGAAAACCACCGCGAAGTGGGTGGCCGCTCTCATGCTGTGGCAATTGGCCACTGGCCTTGGCAACGTGCTGCTCGGCTGGCCGCTGCTGGCAGCCGTAGCGCACACCGGCGGCGGTGCTGCGCTCGTGATCGTGCTGACCCGCGCTCTCGCGGCCTCGCGGCGCAGCCCACAGCGTGAAGTCGCCACCCGGGCTGAGACAATCTCGCCATGAGCGACACCGCCGCAGCCACGCCCACACCCAAGAGCACATCCGTGTTCGGGCAGTACTACGCGCTGATGAAGCCGCGCGTGATCCAGCTGATCGTGTTTTGCGCCTTCATCGGCATGGTGCTGGCCATTCCCGGCTGGCCGAGTGCGGCCCAGTGGGGCAAGATGGCGCTTGCCTCGCTTGGCATTTGGCTCGTGGCTGGTGCTGCCGCCGCATTTAACTGCTTGGTTGAAAAATCCATCGATGCAAAAATGCGCCGCACCGCCTGGCGGCCCACGGCCAAAGGCGAGCTGAGCGACAAGCAAGCACTCATCTTCTCCGGCCTGCTCTGCGCCGCAGGCTGCGCGCTGCTGCTGGTCACCGTCAACGCGCTCACCATGTGGCTCACCTTTGCCACCTTCGTGGGCTACGCGGTGGTCTACACCGTGATCCTGAAGCCCGCCACCCCGCAAAACATCGTGATTGGTGGTGCCAGCGGCGCGATGCCGCCTGTGCTCGGCTGGGCCGCGATGACTGGTGAAGTGGGTGCGGAGGCGCTCGTGCTCTTCCTCATCATCTTTCTCTGGACCCCGCCGCACTTTTGGGCGCTGGCGCTGTACCGCGTGGAGGACTACCGCAAAAGCGGCCTGCCCATGCTACCCGTCACGCACGGCAGCGAATTCACGCGCCTGCAAATCGTGCTCTACACCTTCGTGCTCGCAGCGGCGTGCCTGCTGCCCGTGGTGATCCAAATGAGCAGCTGGATCTACCTCGCCGCCGCAGTAATTTTGAGCATCGGCTTTTGCGCCTACGGCATCGCCCTCTGGCGCAACTACTCCGATGCCCTGGCCCGCAAAACCTTCCGCTTCTCGCTGATCCACTTGAGTGTGCTGTTTGCTGCGCTGTTGGTGGATCACTACCTGCTTTGAGGGGCAAGGCCATCGCAGGTGCTGGGCGGCGTAAGTGTGAACAAGTGATTACAATTCGCCATGTTCATCGTCAAGCGAACGCCGCAGTTCGATCAGTGGTTCGATGGGCTGAAAGACCGCCTCACCCGCATCCGCCTGGCCAGGCGGCTTGACAAGGCGCAGCCTGGCTTGTTGGGGCGACGTTGCACCGGTAGGGCAAGGG
>JAAFHN010000178.1 GCA_013298415.1 Comamonadaceae bacterium | reverse complement strand
GCCCAATCAAATTCCTTACGCCACTTCGGGCCAAGGCTCAATTCAGCACCTGGTGGGCGAGTTGTTTTCCGTGAACCTCGGGATTGACCTGCTGCACGTGCCCTACAAGGGCGGCGGCCAAGCCGTCAACGACGTGATTGCGGGCCAGGTGAGCCTAGGGGTTTTGGGGGCAGCTGCCGTGCTGCCGCACATCAAATCCGGCCGGCTCATTGCGCTGGCGGTGAGCACGCGCCAGCGATCCGCCATGCTCCCTGACACGCCTACCTTGACAGAAAGTGGGGCTGGCGACATCGATGTGCCGCAATGGTCGGCGCTCTTTGCACTTGCAGACACGCCCGGCGCAATCACTGCACGCCTGAGGAAGGAAACCGAAGCCAGTCTTGCCGATCCCAAGGTCAGGCAGCTCTTTTTGAATGCTGCGATGGAGATCGTGACCATCACGCCCGATGCGTTTGCCCAAAAAATGGCGCAAGACCGAGCTCGCTGGGCCAAGCTGATCGCAGCGCGCAAGATTGCTTTGGATTGATATGGCAAGCACTGCGAAACCGCCCCACATCGTGTTGGTGCTGGCGGATAACTTGGGCTGGGGCGAGCTGGGCTGCTACGGCGGCGGCGCCCTTCGAGGCGCGCCCACACCACGCATTGACACGCTGGCCACGGAAGGCTTGCGTTGTCTCAACTTCAATGTAGAGAGCGACTGCGTGCCCACGCGCTCAGCCCTGATGACGGGCCGTCACCCGATCCGCACGGGTGCTTTGCAATCGGTGCCTGCGGGCTTGCCGCAAGGCATTCATCCCTGGGAAAAAACCTTGGCGGAAGTCCTCAAAGAGGCCGGTTACGCCACGGGCATGTTTGGCAAATGGCATTTGGGCGACCGCGAAGGCCGCTACCCGCACCAACGCGGTTTTAACGAGTGGTACGGCATTCCGCGCACCAGCAACGAAACCATGTTCACCGCCTCCCCAGGATTTGATGCTTCTGTGGTGGATGTGCCCAAGGTTTTGCAAGGCAAGGTCGGCGAAGCGGCGCAGGCAGTGGGTGACTACGACTTGGCCAAACGCCGCTTGATCGACGGTGAGCTGACCGAGCGCGCAATAGATTTCATGCAGCGCCAAATTGCAGCGCGGCAGCGCTTCTTTTTGTATGTGCCGCTCACGCACCTGCACTTTCCAACGCTTGCGCACCCTGATTTTGCGGGTCGCAGCGGCGTGGGCGAGTTTGCCGATTCAATGATGGAGATGGACCATCGCGTGGGCCAATTGCTGGACGCGGTGGATGCTCTCAATATCCGCGACGAAACGCTTTTCATCTTTGCGAGCGACAACGGCCCGGAGTTCCGCCGACCCTGGCGCGGCACAGCGGGCCCGTGGAGTGGCACTTATCACACGGCCATGGAAGGGGGCTTGCGCGTGCCTTTGATCGTGCGTTGGCCCGGCCGCGTGGCGAGCGGCCGCGTCAGTGACGACATCATCCATGTGACCGACTTGTTTTCTACGCTGATCGCCGCTGGCGCTGGCCAATTGCCAACCGATCGCCCCATCGACGGCATCAATCAATTGGCTTGGTGGACGGGTGCTGCGCAGCGATCCTCTCGCGAGGGCTTTTTGTTCTACATCAAGCGCGAATTGCGCGCTGTGAAATGGCGGCACTACAAGCTGCACCTGGTCTTTGAAAGTGAGCCCAACCAAGGAGCCAAGCATTTGGAAACGCCGTGGCTCTTCAACATCTTGCGCGACCCCAAAGAGGAAACGGATGTCGCCATGGAAGACGGCTGGGTGCGCGGCCCCATGCGCCGCATGATCCAAGCCTTTGAGCAGTCGCTGCGAGAACACCCCCCCATCCCGCCCGGCGCGGCAGACGACTGCACTACTGTGGCCGCAATTTCACGCGCAACAGCGAAAACACCAGCCTGAACCTCATTTGCTAACCCGACTACAAGGACGACACCATGCACAGCACCCCACCTTCATCTAGCCACCTTCAACGTAAACTTTGCACAGCAACGCTGCTCGGCTTGGCCGCCGCAGCGCCCAGCGTGTTTGCGCAGAGCACGGTCACCGTCTATGGCCGACTCACCACCACCATCAACCAAGTTGAGACCGGCACCGCAAAAGTGCGTGAGCTGCGCGACAACGCGTCGCGGGTGGGTTTTCGCGGTAACGAAGATTTGGGCGATGGCCTCGGCGCGTTCTTTGGGCTTGAGATCGGTTTCGGCGCCGACGCGGGCGACTTCAATGTTCCCGCGTTCCGCAACAGCTTCGTCGGCTTGCGTGGTCAGTGGGGTGCATTGGCTTTGGGCCGACTGGATTCGGCCAACCCCACGGGTTCGCCGCTGTATTCACAAATCATCGACATCACGCACTTTGCGCCCAACGATGCGGGTGCCACAGCCACCAGCACGGCCATGCAGAATGCGCGCAACCGCACTTCAAACAGCTTTGGCTATTCGAGCCCGGAAGTTGCAGGATTCAGCGCCCGTGCTCGCTACTACTACCGTGGCGCAAACACGGCCGCCGAAGCTGAGGATGCAGCCAGCTCCTGGGACCTCGGCCTCAACTACAAACAGGGCGGGCTGAAAGCTGCACTCGGCTATGCAAAGGATTCGCGCAAGGGCGGCCTTCAGGTCAACGAGTTCGACGGGAAGTGGCAGGCGGGCTTGAATTACACCGTCTCACCCGGCTTAGAACTTTACGGCTTGTGGGGCAAAGACCGTTACAACAACAGCGCAACACGGCGCGGCAGCGTCGCTTACTCAGTGATCGGCACGGCCTACACCAAGGGCTCGCATAAGCTGGTTGTAAATTGGATGGGGCGCGAGGTGCAAACTTCACTCACAGGCGAGCGCCCACGCGCGCAGCTGAGCTACCAGTACTTTTTGTCGCGTCGCACCGATCTGCAAGCCTTCTACGACCGCGATGCCATCGACACCAGTCGCTCCAATGTGCGCGTAAAGGCAGTCGGGCTGGGGATTCGCCACAATTTTTGATGTGCCTGAGGCCATGATTTGCGCCAGCGCGTTCTCTTGTTCGCGCCTGCGTGGGGGCGCGAGGCGCATTCAGGCCACGGTCGTTGCCGTTTTTTTTGCGCTGGCCAGCAGTTGTGCCCATGCGCAATTCGATCCTGCGAAAGTCACGACCCTGCCAGCAGCGATTGGCAAGCAGTTTGCCGATCCCGATTTGATTTTTTCGACGCCCGGCTTCGCGCCCGGTCGGCAAGATTTCAGCACGCACGCGGAGATGTTTGCGTTTTTGAACACCCTGCCCAAGCGCTCGGAGCGCATCGCCATTGAGGAGCTGGGTCGCTCCCAGCAAGGGCTGGCCATCGCAGCAGCTGTGCTCAGTGGCAAGCGCGGCTTCAGCGAGGAGTTGCCCACCGTGATGCTGCTGGGGCTTCAACACGGCAACGAACCAGCTGGTGGCGAGGCGGCCTTGGTGCTTTCGCAGATGCTCGCACTGGACCGCACTGAGCTGCTGGAGCGCGTGAACGTGGTGATATTGCCGCGCACGAACCCCGATGCGGCTGAAAAATTTGGACGCGAATCGGCCAATGGCATCGACATCAACCGCGATCACCTTTTGCTGCGCACGCCCGAGGCGCGAGCGATTGCTTTGGCGATTCAGCGATTCAAGCCGCAGGTGATTGCCGATTTGCACGAATTCACCGTTGCCGGGCGCTGGATCAGCAAGTTTGGTGCTGTGATGCGCGACGATGCCCTTTTGCAAGCCGCCACCGTTGGCAACTTGAGCGCGATAGTCAACACCGCGCAGGCGCGCTACTTGCTGGCTGCCCACAACGCCCTTGAAAAAGCGGGCCACCGCATGGCCGACTACCACACCGCGTCGACCGATCCCAAAGACCTGGTGGTGTCCATGGGAGGCGTGAATGCCGACACCGGGAGGAACGTGGCCGGGCTTCGCAACGCCATCAGCCTACTGATCGAGACCCGCGGCGTGGGCATAGGCCGCGCGCACTTTGCACGCCGGGTACATAGCCATGTGTTGGCTTCGATGGCCTTGATTGAGACAGCAGCCAGCGAAGGATCCACGCTGCTGCAGATGCAAAAAACAGCAAGTGCGCAGGCCAGTGTGGATGCATGCAAGGGCGGCCTGACGGTTCTGGCTCGCCAGACACCACAGCGCAAAAATCTCGTGTTTTTGGATGCGAAAACGGGAGATCCACTGGGCGTGGCAGTCGATTGGCGCTCCTCACTTGAGCTGGCCGTGGAGCGCGAACGGCCGCGTCCGTGCGGCTACTTGATCGGCCCGGAACAAAAGCTGGCCGTGCAGCGCTTGCGGGACCTTGGGGTGACCATCCATGAAGTGAATACGCCGGGTTCAGCGCACACGTGGCACGTGGAAGATTACCTGCTCGAAGCGCAAAGCGAGGGACAACGCCAGGACGCACGCGGCGCGATCGCCGATGCCCAAGGCGGTGTTCTCATGTTGCGAGTGCGTACACAGCCCAGCCTGATCGCGCGCTCGCCCGCTGGCTTCTATGTGTCGATGGATCAACCACTTTGGGCCGTGGTGAGCGCGGCGCTCGAGCCAGACACGCAGAGTAGTTTTGCAGCCAACCGCCTGCTTTCCATCGACAATGAGCAACTGCGCCGCGTGGTGCAGCCGCCTCCACAAAGTGCCCTGCGCAAGCTGCCGCCCTGATCCCCCTTCGTCTTTGCTCCACCTCACTCACGGGCCACACCGGCCTGAGATTTTTTAACCGGAAACCTGCGATGTACGCTCATTCACCCGCCGCCGGGCTTGCATTGGCCGCATTGATGTGGGCATTGGTCGGATGCGCCTCTGCCCCTGTGTTAGCTCCCGCCGCACCGCCAGAGGCCGCGCCCCAGGTTCAAGCATGCCCGGCAGAGCTGCCAGCAGGCACGCGCTGCTTGCGCGGGCAAGATTCGGCCAATTCGCACTACTTGATTGCCATGCCAGAAAAATGGAGTGGTGTGTTGGTGGTGCATGCCCACGGTGGCCCGAGTCTTGGGCCGCCGCAAGCCAGCCGCGCGGACGAGGATGTCAAGCGTTGGTCCATCACGGTGCGAGAGGGTCATGCCTGGGCGGGTTCGGTGTTCCGGCAGGGCGGCTTTGCAGTCACCACAGCTGCCGAAGACACCGAGCGGGTGCGCAACATCTTTTTGCAGCACGTGGCCAAGCCACGCAAAACGCTGCTGCATGGCCAATCGTGGGGTGCGATGGTGGCTACCCGTGCGGCCGAAATGTTCCCCAAGTCGTGGGACGGCATGCTGTTGACCAGCGGTGTGGTGGCTGGGCCTGCGACCTATGACTTTCGCTTGGATTTACGGGCCATCTACCAACATCTATGCGCAAACCACCCGCGTGCAGACGAAGCTCAGTATTCGTTGGCCGTTGGCCTGCCGGCCGACAGCAAACTCACCAATGCCGAATTGGCCCGACGCGCCGACGAATGCTTGGGTACAGCCAAGACCGCTGCTCAGCGCACACCAGAGCAAGCGCGAAAGCTCAAAACCATTGTGGACGTGCTCAAGATTCCTGAGAATTCAGTCGTTTCTCATCTGAATTGGGGCACTTTCACGCTGCGAGATGTGGTCATCAAAAACGGCGGCGTGAGCCCGTTTCACAACCAAGGTGTGCGCTACCTGGGGTCTGCCGACGATGCTGCACTCAATGCGGCAGTGCAACGCTTTGCGCCCAACGCTCAGGCAGCCACCCGGTTTGCAGCCGATGTGGACCACGCGGGCCGTTTTGCCATGCCCGTGCTGGCCAGCCACGGTATCGATGACGCCACCGTGTTTGTCGAAGGCCAACACACCCTTCGCCAGCGCATGGTGGCCGCGGGCACTGAGCCGCGGCTCGTTCAAACTTTCGTCAACTCGTCAGAACACAGCTACTGGGGTGACGCGCTGTACCCGCCCTTGTTCAACGCATTGCTTGACTGGGTTGAAAAAGGCCAAAAGCCCACCCCCGCTGGCATTGCTGATCGATGCCGTGCGCTGCGCCCTGCTCAACCGGGCGAATGCCGATTCCTGCCCGATTACGTGGTCAAACCGCTGGCGTCCAGAGTCTTGCCGCGATGAGGCAGCGCGTCACGCACGCGCCAGCCGCTCAACTGCATGGG
>JAAFHN010000511.1 GCA_013298415.1 Comamonadaceae bacterium | reverse complement strand
GCCCACCGAAGCAGCGCCCACGCGCAAGCGGCCACCGCCTGGCGAGCGGCGCATCCAGATCCTCCAAACCCTTGCGCAAATGCTGGAGCAGCCAGGCGGTGAACGCGTGACCACCGCCGCCCTTGCCGCACGCATTGAAGTGAGCGAAGCTGCGCTGTATCGCCACTTTGCAAGCAAAGCCCAAATGTTTGAAGGCTTGATCGAGTTCATCGAATCATCCTTGCTCACGCTCATCAACAAAATCAATGCAAGCGGAGCAGCGCCGGAGCAGCGCGCGGCTTCCATGATCGCTGTGGTGTTGCAGTTTGCCGAGAAAAACCCAGGCATGTGCCGCGTGATGACGGGAGATGCCTTGCTGCTCGAACACGAACGTTTGCAAGTGCGCATGACTGCGCTGCACAACAAGCTCGAAATTCAGCTGCGCCAGGTGTTTCGCGAGCAGGCTGAGGCCAAGCGGCATGCCACGCCCACGGTGGAAGGCAATGTGCGCGCAAGCGTGGCGGCAGCCTTCATCATGGGCCGCATGCATCGCTTTGTGCGAAGCAATTTCCGCACCTTGCCTCAGGAAAACCTGGATCCGGCGCTGCACATTTTGGTGGCTTGAGCTCGGCCATGCAAACGCAGGTGGCGGGCCACGCGCTGCGCTTGCTGCCCAGCGGCGCGGCATTGCACCAAGCCAGCGGCACATTGCTGGTGGCCGATGCGCATTTGGGCAAAAGCGTGAGTTACCGAGCACTCGGCATGCCCGTGCCGGCATTGGCTTGCGAGGGCACCTTTGCCAAGCTCAGCCAGGATCTCACAACAAGCCGCGCGCGGGCCATCGTGTTTCTGGGTGACTTTTTGCACGCCGCCCGCGCCCAAACGCCTGCCCTGCTGCACAGCTTGCACCAGTGGCGTGCGCGGCATGCGGACGTGGGCATGACGCTGGTTCGCGGCAACCACGACGAGCGCGCAGGCGATCCGCCAGCTGAGCTGCGCATCGATGTGGTGAACGAGCCCTTCGCGCTGCACACCGATGCTCAGCAGTTGCCCTTGGCACTTTGCCACCATCCCGAACCGGTGCCCGGCCACTACGTGCTCGCCGGCCATTGGCACCCCTGTGTGCGTGTGCATGCCGCGGCTCGCCAGAGCCTGCGCTTGGCCTGCTTTTGGTTTGGCGATGAAGTTCACCATCCCGTGGGCGTGCTGCCTGCCTACGGCGAATTCACGGGCAAGCACCCGATTGACAAGCGCTCGGGGGATCGCGTCTTCGCCATCGCTGGCACCAGCGTGCAAAATCTAGACATCAGCGCTGCCCAGCCAGCGCCCGTAACTGCACACGCAACCGCCTCGGCCTAAGCCCATGCCCTCGAACCAATACGAAACCTTCATGCGCCATGTGTGGGAGCACGGCGTGAAAAAAGCCGACCGCACCGGCACAGGCACGCGCAGCGTGTTTGGCCATCAGATGCGCTTTGATTTGCGGGAAGGTTTTCCGCTGGTCACCACCAAAAAAGTGCATCTGAAAAGCATCATTTTGGAATTGCTCTGGTTTTTGCGGGGCGATGGCAATGCCAAATGGCTGCAAGAGCGCGGCGTGACGATTTGGGACGAGTGGGCCAAACCCAATGGCGATTTAGGGCCTGTTTATGGCGTGCAATGGCGCAGTTGGCCCAAACCCGACGGCGGGCATGTGGATCAAATTGCGGAAGTGGTGCGCACACTCAAAACCAATCCTGATTCGCGCCGCATCATTGTGAGTGCCTGGAATGTGTCTGCATTGGCTGAAATGGCATTGCCACCTTGCCATGCTTTTTTTCAATTCTATGTGGCTGAAGGCAAATTAAGCTGCCAGCTGTATCAGCGCAGCGCTGATATTTTTTTGGGAGTACCGTTTAATATTGCCAGCTATGCCTTGCTCACGCACATGCTGGCCCAGCAATGCGATTTAGATGTGGGCGATTTTGTATGGACGGGTGGCGACTGCCACATCTACGACAACCACGCCGAGCAAGTGCAGCTCCAGCTTCAGCGCGAGCCGTTTGCCTACCCGCAGCTTCAGATCACGCGCCGGCCCGAGTCGATCTTTGATTACGCTTACGAAGACTTTGAGGTGACGGGCTACGAGCACCACGCCGCGATCAAAGCACCTGTTGCTGTGTGAGTACTTGCTCACCGATTGAGCCATGCAGATAAAAATGATTTGGGCGCAAGCCAAGCATCGGGTGATCGCCTACCAGGGCGCGATGCCTTGGCATTTGCCAGAGGATTTGGCGCACTTTCGCGAGCTCACCCAGGGCCATCCAGTCATCATGGGACGCAAGACTTGGGACAGCCTTCCGCCGCGTTTCCGGCCGCTGCCAGGCCGTTTGAACTGTGTGGTCACGCGTCAGAGCGATTGGAAAGCTCCCGACGCAGATATTTCAAGTAAAACTACCACACTGTCCATAAATTCATTGCATTCGGCGCTATCGTTTTGTGAGTCATTTGGCGCAGAGATTGCCTGGATCATGGGCGGCGGCGAGCTGTATGCGCAGGGCATGCCGCTCGCGCAGGAGTTGGTGGTGACAGACATTGAGCTGGAGACGCCGGGCGATACCCATGCGCCCCTGGTGGACGAAGCGGTCTGGCAGGCCGCGGAGCGCGAGTGCCACGCGGGAGCCAGCGGCTTGGCGTTTTGTTGGACGCGATGGACGCGTCGGTGATGTGCTGAATTTGAGTTTTTGAAGGTAAAGGAAAGAAAATGTCTGGTGGTGGTTTTCACGTGCACGGCCCGCACGATCA
>JAAFHN010000610.1 GCA_013298415.1 Comamonadaceae bacterium | reverse complement strand
AACTCGATCACTCGGAAGATATTCGACCTTTGCTCGAACTTGTGACCCAAGTGCCGAATGCATCAATTCAATGGGCTTCGTTTCATAACTATGCCACGCACACATATAGTTCTCGTTTGTTTGCATAGCATCACGCACAGAAAAGGTCGCTTTCGACAATATTGATTGTTTTAGCGCCTCGGGCATCGGCAGGACTTCCGCGTACCCTTGAATCAACGAGCATGTCGCGAAGCCCGCAAACAGCCCTGCCAATGCGGTTGCGACCAGCGGGGAGGTCGGGGTCGGGTCTCCCGTTTCCCGTGGTTTCTCAGACTGTTTCATGACCGCTCCTCTCAAAATTCATAGCAACAGATGTTGCAAACACCTGGACAGTGGGCCTATTTCTCATTGAATGTCTCTGTGATGCGCTCTGTTGGTGCGCTGGCGCAAGCGGCGGACGTGGTTTCGGGCTCTTGGCAGACGTGGTGAGCAACATCGAGGCGTTTTCACGCCCAATCTGCCCTCTGTCGCCGTATTTATTGCATCTGTTGCTATCATTTTTGCGAAATCGCACTTTCCCGACTGCCTCCGCAGCATCCGAAACGGATCGCTGCTCAAATTGATCCGGCTGCTGTTAAAGATGTCGTCGCCGCTTCTGTAGTTGCCATCCCCATCCACATCGGCCATCAGCACGGCCGTCTTGCCGTCTACCCAGTTGGTGGCTTCGGCGTAGCCGTCGCTGTCCACATCCCAGACCAAGCCGCCGCCCTTGTCTTTGTCTTTGATGTTGATCTGGCCGTCGCCTTCCATATCGAGGGCGATCACGCGGGCGGTTTGGGTGGTCTTGCCTTGTTGCGCGTTTCCAGCGTCTGCGCCGAGCAGGCCTTGGTTTTTAGCCCAAAGGGTGTCTGTGGTGGCTACAGCGCCTGTGCCTGCGCTGGCAGCCTGGGCGGCCAGCGTCTTGATCTGCCAAATGGGCTGGAGCGCTTCCATCTCCATGCACATCTCCACATACTGCTCGGCCATCGATTTGAAGAAATCACTGCTTTGCACCAGATTGCCGTTGGCAAACGCCTGGTCTTCAGGCGCAATTCGGCCTGGGCGGGTCTGGCTGCCGCGCAGCAGCTCGTCGTAGCCCACGTTTTGAAACTTGCCTTCGATGTCAAAAGTGCGGCTGAACACTTCGCCGCTTTGGGGGTGCACAAAGAAAAGCACCACACTGATCGGCTGGCCCTTGTCGTCGCCCTTCACGAGCACCGAAGGCGTGCGCACGCCGTTGATGGCAAGCCGCTCATCGCCGTTCTTGTCCAGTCGGGTGTTCACCGAGTCGGCGTATTCCTTCAGGCCATCAAAGAGCTGGGCGGTGATCTTCTTGGTGGTGGTGTCTAGGTTTCCAGCGCCCACGCCGATGTCGAGGTATTTGTAGCTGCCATCAGCCGTCAGGTCCAGCTGCCCATGGGCCCAGAAGCTGGGTTTGTCGCGCAGCACGGTGTAGAGCGTCTTGGCGATTTGGTAGGCCAGCGCAATCGGCTGGGTGGCGGGGAAGTAGCTGAGGATGGCCAAGCCCGCGCCATCTTTGTCGCCTTTGGCCAAGGCGGCCACGATGTTGAAAATGGCAATGGGCTGCTGCAAGCCGTTGAAAGCGCTGCCCGCCCAGCTTCCGAATGCAGTGCCGGGCAGGTACACGGAAGCACCTTGCAAGAAGTTGCTCGCAACGCCCAAGCCTGCTGAAACCGCGCCCACGTAGTCGCCGTTTTTGAGCGCTTGATTGAAAGACTTGAGGCCGGAGACCAAACCAAGCGCTGCGCCGATGCCAGCCAAGCCAGGGTCTTTTGCCAAGCCAGCATCAAATGCACGCGCAAAGCTGATGGTGGCGCTGATGATCCCCAGCGGCTTGCCCGAGCGCAGCGCCAAGATCAGGCCCTGCACGGCGGTGATGCGCTGCAAATCGCCATAGAGTTTGTCGCCTTCGGCAGAACGGGTGTTCAGCGTGGCCCAGAAGCCGGGGTTGTTTTGCGCGCTTGAGATGCCGCTGCCTTGAGCGTTGTTGGCCGCCACCAAAGCGGCAAACTCACCCGTGCGGGTGCCGTCGATGATGTCGTTGATGTCCATGATCTCGCGCTGCGCGCGAGCGGCGGCTAAGGCGCGGCGGGTTTCTTCGGCAAAGAGAGCTTCTTGCTCGTTGATGTTCAAGATGCCGTTGAGCTCCAAGCGGGGGTTGCCACTGGCATCGTTGGAGAAGCCCACATCCAGCTTTAAGCGGTTGCCATCGAGCGTGATGTCAA
>JAAFHN010000004.1 GCA_013298415.1 Comamonadaceae bacterium | reverse complement strand
CGCAGCATTGCCCTGCGCGGTGGCGCAAAACGCAGCTGCTGCCCCGGCGGCGGCACCGGCAGCTATAGCTGCCCCCGTCAAGTTCGCCATCCGCGGCTTTCAGGTGAAGGGCGACAACCCCCTGCCCGGCTCGGAAACCACCGAAGTGCTGGCCAAGTTTTTGCGGCAAGACGCAGACATTGAAACCTTGCAGCAAGCCACCACCGCGCTGGAGGCGCGCCTGCGCGAGCGCGGCTTTGGCCTGCACCGCGTGGCACTGCCGCCGCAAGAAATTGGCGAAACGGTGCAGCTCGAAATCGTGAAATTCACGATTTCCAAAGTGTTCATCGAGCGCGAAGCCGCTCCCCAAGTCGATACGCCGGTGGCGCTCGCTGCTTCCGAGCAACTGAGCGGAGCTCCCATCACTCCACCCGACGGCGCAAAGCAAGCAGCGCCCACAGCCCCTCCACCCAAGACGCATTTCAACGAAGCCAACATCCGCCGCAGCATCCCCGAGCTGCGCGAAGGCAGCACACCGAATTTCAAGCGCCTGGCCGTGCAAACCGCGATGGCCAACGACGCCGCGGCCAAGCAAGTGACCGTGGCGCTCAGGGAAAGCGATCAGCCCGACCAAATCGACGCCACAGTTCGCGTGCGCGAGCAGCGGCCTTGGTGGGCCTCGATTTCCGCCACAAACACCGGAAGCCCCAGCTCTGGTAACGACCGACTCACGCTCTCTGCCGCGCACTCCAATCTGTTCAACCGCGACCACCAAGCCGTGCTTTCGCTCACCACTTCGGGCGAAAAAACAAAAGACGTGCAGCAATACGGCCTGAACTACCGCGTGCCGCTCTACGGCTTGGGCGGCGTGCTCGGCGTCTCGGCCACCAAGAGCAATGTGGTCGGCAATTTCGGCACCTTTTCCAGCACCGGCGCAGGCGGCACCTGGGGCGTGAATTACACCCACCACCTGCCCGCAGAAGGCGGCCACCGCGGCTACATCAACCTGAGCGTTGACAACAAGCGCTTTGATGTGGCGCAGATCAATGGCATCCCGTTTCCCGGCCAATTGATGCGCCGCAGCCAGCCGATTACGCTGGGCTACAGCGCCCGCAACGAGTCCGACGCGCGCAACATCGCCTATTCACTCGATTTGGCGAGCAACTTAGGCGTGAGCAGCGGCAACGATTTACAAAGCTACCAAAGCGAAGACCCGCGCCTGTCAACCGTGCGCTGGCATGTGTTGCGCATGAGCTTCAACTACCTCACGCCGCTGTTCGAGCGCAAATGGTTGCTCGGCGTGAGAAGCCAAATGCAATACACGCCACATGCGCTGATCTCAGGCGAGCAATTCGGCATTGGTGGATCCAACAGTGTGCGGGGCACCAGCGAGCGGCCCATTTCTGGCGACAAAGGCATCTCGTTTTCCACCGAGATCACCACGCCCGAGCTGTGGAGCGGCATGCGCGCCCAAGGCTTCATCGATGGTGGCTACCTCACCAATGTGGTGAGCAACAACGCGACCAAGCTCGACAACGATCGCTTGGCCAGCATTGGCCTCGGGCTGCGCTACGGCCACCCAAGCGGCTTGTCGCTCTCGGCAGACTATGGCCGCATCGTCACCGGCAGCAAAGTGGCAACCACGATCAACAACGCCAGCCCGCAGCGCGGCGATGAGAAAATCCACCTGAACGCCTCTTTCAGGTTTTAGAGCTTCAGCATTCAGCCCCAGGATTCAGCGCCCCCTTGCGGTTTTGACACCCCAGCCGGGGCACACTTGCGCCATGCCCCAAGCCACCTACGCTCCCACTGAACTCACCGCCCACACGAGCAGCAAGCAGCTCGAAATCGCTTTCGACAGCGGCGAGCGCTTTTTCATCCCTTTTGAGCTGATGCGCGTGTATTCGCCAAGCGCTGAAGTGCAGGGCCACGGCCCAGGCCAAGAAGTGCTGCAAACCGGAAAGCGAAGCGTGAGCCTGATCGGCCTAGACCCGGTAGGCAACTACGCTGTGAAACCCACATTCACCGACGGCCACGACTCCGGCCTCTTCACCTGGGAATACCTCCACCAACTGGGTGCCAACCAAGCCGAACTCTGGCAACGCTACGAAGCCAGGCTCGCAGCCGCAGGCGTAGACCGCGACGCGCCAATGGCCGTGAAAAAGGGTGGCGGGTGTGGATAGGCGCGAGGGATCGGGGCCAAGTAACGCGAAAAGCGCTGAAACAACGCGAAAAACTCGAAAACACAGCCGAAAATTGATGAAAATCTGAATCTGTCCCCATCCTTACTCAATTCTTTGCTGCGATTTTTGAGTACGAAAACCCCTCCCCCGTATGACCCAAACCCACTTCGGCTACGCCACTGTTGATGAATCTGAAAAGGCCGCCAAGGTGCGTGGCGTGTTTGATTCGGTAGCTGGCAACTACGACGTGATGAACGACTTGATGTCGGGCGGCCTGCATCGGCTTTGGAAGGCTTACACCACGCAAGTCGCCCGGCTTGAGCCAGGCATGAAGGTGCTTGACATCGCAGGCGGCACGGGCGACATGGCTGAGGCTTTTGCCGACAAAGTGGGGCCGAGTGGCGAAGTGGTGCACACCGACATCAACGAAGCCATGCTCAGCACAGGCCGTGATCGGCTCATCAACCGGGGCTTGCACCTGCCCACCCTCGTGTGCGATGCGCAAGCCCTGCCCTTTGCCGATGCGCGCTTTGACCGCGTGATCGTTGCCTTTGGCCTGCGCAACATGACGCACAAAGACAGAGCGCTCGCCGAGATGGCCCGCGTGCTAAAGCCTGGCGGCAAGCTCATGGTGCTGGAATTCAGCCAAGTGGCCGAGCCGCTGCGCAAGCCCTACGACTGGTATTCCTTCAACGTGCTGCCGCTTTTGGGCAAGTTTGTGGCCAAGGATGAGGCCAGCTACCGCTACCTCGCCGAGAGCATCCGCATGCACCCGCCGCAGGCGGAATTGAAGCGGATCATGTTGCAAAACGGCACATCCCATGTGGATATTCATAACCTCACTGGCGGTGTGGCGGCGCTCCATGTTGGAATCAAGGCTTAGGGCGCGGATCGGCAGCTTGAATTGCCGCGCCGCGCACCTACATGCAGCATCAGCAGTCAGATGCAGCTACACACATTTTTTTGGAGCCGGGTATGAAGTTGTTACAAGGTTTTTGGGCCACGATCGGCGCAGCTGGTCTGGCAGTCGTGATTGCGTTCAGCGCAGCGCCCGCCGAGGCCAAGCGCCTGGGCGGCGGTAAAAACACTGGCCAGCAATCGCAAAACGTGAAGCGCGACGCGACCCCCGCAACACCTGCGGCCACACCCGCTCAGGGCGCAACCGCTGCTGGCGCAGGCGCAGGTGCAGCAGCCGCTGGCACCGCAGCCGCTGCCGCGAAAAAGCCCTGGGGCATGATGCTCGGTGGCTTGGCTGCTGGCTTGGGCCTGGCTTGGCTTGCCTCTTCGCTCGGCTTGGGCGCGGCGTTTGGCAACATCCTGTTGATCTTGCTCGTTGGCGTGGCCATCGTTGCTGCGATTGCGTTCTTCATGCGCAAGCGTGCCGCAGCGCAGCAAGGCGGCGGCTCGCCTTATGCCTTCCAAGGCGCAGGCAATGCCACACCTGAGGCCGCGCAACCCGCACCCCAGTACCGCAACAGCACCGTGGGCAACGACGCATCCGCCCGCCCCTGGGAGCGCAACAGCATGGCTTTCGAGTCCGCCCAACCTGCGGCCAACACCGCCAGCGGCGGCTCCATGATCGGATCCAATCTGCGCCAAGCCAGCGGCTGGACGATTCCTGCCGACTTCGACCAGCAAGGCTTTTTGGCCGGTGCCAAATCCAGCTTCTTGCTGCTGCAAGCCGCTTGGGACCGCGCCGATGTGAACACCCTGCGCACCATGATGACGGACGATATGCTCACCGAAATCAAATCGCAGCTTGCCGACCGCGAAAGCCACGCAGGCGCTGGTGTGAACCACACCGAAGTGCCCATGTTGGATGCCAAGCTGCTCGGCATCGAAGACCTCGGCCAGGCTTACTTGGCCAGCGTGGAATTCAGCGGCATGATCCGCGAAGAAGCCGGCGTGGCACCCCAGCCTTTCCGCGAAGTGTGGAACATGACCAAGCCCAAAACTGGTGGCGGCTGGTTGGTGGCTGGCCTGCAAGCGCTCAGCTGATCAGTACCGCCTCCTCGTGCAAAAAGCCGCCTTCGGGCGGCTTTTTCTTTTGTCCGGCGCGTTGTCTCGGGCGCGACGGGTCGCGCCAAACTGTGGCCCTTCGCGCTAAGCCGTCAACGCGGCATGGGGCACAGTGCGAGCATTGCCCCCGAGGAACCAGCCTGTGTTGAACCCAAAGCCAATCAAAACCGCCTCAGTGGCGATGCCCCTAGCAGCCGCCCTCACTGCGCTGCTCCTGTCAGCCTGCGCCACCCCAGGCGGCCCCGCGCCAGCCCAATCCGCTGCGCCTTCGCTTTCCACCAGCCAAGTGCGCATCATTCGCACCACCCACGGCATCCCGCACGTGACCGCAGGCAACATGGAGATGCTGGCTTACGGCATGGCCTACGCGCATGCGCAAGACAACATTTGCCTGAGCGCCGACCACATGGCCACTTTGCGCGGTGAGCGATCCAAGCACTTCGGCCCAGCAGCCAGTGGCGTGCTGGGCGTGCGCACCCTGCCCAATGCCGTGATCGATGCCTTCATCCAATCGCACATGGATGACGCGAAGCTCAGCGCCGCCTGGCAAAACGCGAGTGCCAACGGCAAAGCCGCAGCGCTTGGCTACGTGGCGGGCTACAACCGCTACCTGGCCGACCAAGCCGCCAACCTGCCCGCAGAGTGCAAAGGCAAGCCCTGGGTGCAGCCGATGACGCTGACTGATTACTACCGAGGCATCGAAGTCGTGCAAGTGCAAGCAGGCGCGGGCGCACTCGCAGATGCCATCGCAGGGGCGCAGCCTCCTGCGATTGCGAAGGTCTCGGGCGCGCAGCCGCCTGCGATACCCAAGCTCTCGGGGGCGCAGCCTCCCGAGATGAAGACCGCCCTCCTGCAAGCCCCACAGCACGAGTCCGTCACTACTTACCTCCGCGAAGCGGGCGTGCTCGATTCCCCCCTCGGCTCCAACGCCTGGGCTTTTGGCAAAGACACAACGGCCAATGGCCGCGGCATGCTGCTCGGCAACCCGCATTACCCCTGGGTGGGGCCAAGCCGCTTTTATCAAATGCGCAGCACGATTCCCGGCGAATTTGATGTGATGGGCGCAGCGCTCGGCTGGGCGGCCATGCCGCAAATCGGCTTCACGAAAGATGTGGCTTGGTCGCACACCGTCTCCACCGGCAAGCGCTTCACCCTGCATGAGCTGAAACTCGTGCCCGGCAAGCCCACGAGCTATTTGATCGACGGCCAAGAAGAGGCCATGCAGGCCAAGCCGGTGAACGTTGGCGGCAAAGTGCAAACCATTTGGCACACGCGATTCGGCCCCGTGATGGTGCTGCCGCGCGCGGGCCTCGTTTGGAGCGCAGAGCGTGCCTACGCCTTGCAAGATGCCAACGCAGGCAGCTTGCGCGGCAACGACGTGTATGTGCAAATCGCCAAGGCCAAAAACGCCGCCGAGCTGCGCACCGCGCTCGGTGGGCTCGGCACACCCTTTGTGAACACGATCGCCGCAGACCGCGATGGCAATGCCATGTATGCCGATGTGAGCGGCGTGCCGGATTTGGATACCGCCGATTTGCAGCGCTGCGCGCCCAGCCGCCCTGCCGCAGCGCTGCTGGGTGCGGCAGGCTTGGTGGTGCTCGATGGCTCGCGCAGCGAATGCAACTGGAAGCGCGACGCGACTTCACCCGCACCCGGCTTGATCGCGCCCGCCCGCATGCCGGTGGCCATCCGCAGCGATTGGGTGCACAACTCCAACGACAGCTTTTTCTACAGCCACCCCGATCAAAAATGGCCGGCGATTTCCCCCTTGATGGGCGACGATGTGCTGCGCCGCGCGCGCACCCGCAGCGGCGTGTTGGAAATTCAGGGCATGCTGGCCAAGGGCAAGGCCAGCCTCGCAGGCATCCAAGCCCAGCTTTTTGAAAACAACAACCTGCTTGCCCGCCAAGTGCTGCCCGATTTGCTGGCCTCATGCCCACAAGCGCCGAATGATGCCGCCAAAACCGGCTGCGCAGCGCTTGCCAAATTCCAAGCCCAGGGCATGCGCAGCGATGCGTCGGCCCCCGCCGCGCCGCTGTTTCGCGAGTTTTGGCGCGTGGCGTCCGCCATCCCCCAGGTGTACCGCGAGCCTTACGACAAAGCCCGTTCCATTGCCACACCCACAGGCTTGCGCATGAGCGATGCAGCCGTGGCCACCAAAGTGTGGGAGGCGCTGGCGGGCGCAGTGGTCAAGCTGCAAGCGGCAGGCTTCGCAGCGGACGCGAGCCTGGGCCTGGTGCAGCGCGCCGTGTTTGACCCTGCGTCCAACGACTCTCCCCTGGGCATCGCACTCCACGGCGGCGACGACAGCGAAGGCGTGCTCAACAACGTGGGCGACCGTGGCCGCCCCGGCATCACGGCTCGCGGCATCCGAATCGACTACGGCACCAGCTATGTGCAAACCGTCAGCTTCGACGAGCGCGGCCCCGTGGCCCAAGCGCTCTTGGTGTACGGCCAAAGCGCCCACGCAGGCAGCCCGCACCAGCTCGACCAACTCAAAGCCTATGCCGAGAAACGCTGGCCCCAACTCCCCTTCCACCCCGAAGACGTGGAACGCCAACGCATTGGACCTGTGCTCGTGCTGGAAAAGCGGTGAAAGCTGCTCTGACGTGATGTTCCGAATGCTATTTATTGTGTAGCACTACAATGAACGAATACCAGGACAGAGCGATCAAATCACCTCAAAAATGACCTCCAACACCGCCGCAAGGGCTTCGCTGGCCCCCAAAGGCCTGCTTCGCGCCACCATCAACCTCGGCAACCCGATCTTGGCCAGCCTGCGGGGCGAGTCGAAAGAGCCGGTGGGCGTTTCCGTGGATTTGGCGAAAGAGCTGGCCAAGCGCCTGGGCGTGCCGATTGAATTGATCGTGTTGGATGCGGCGGGCAAGGCGGTGGAAGCCGTGAAAAGCGAGCAGGCCGACATCGGCTTTTTCGCCATCGATCCGCTGCGCGGCGAAGGCATCGCGTTCACCGCAGCTTATGTGCTGATCGAGGGCTTTTATCTCGTGCCCAAAGACTCGCTCATCACCGCCAACGCCCATGTGGACCGCGCTGGCAACCGCGTGGCCGTGGGCAAGGGCAGTGCCTACGACCTCTTTTTGAGCCGCGAGCTCAAAGCCGCCCAAATCGTGCGCGCCCCTACCTCGCCCACGGTGGTAGACACCTTTGTGGCCCAAAAGCTGGAAGTGGCCGCTGGCGTGAAGCAGCAGCTGGAAGCCGATCTCAGGCGCTTCCCCGGCCACCGCCTGCTGCCCAGCCGCTTCATGGAAATCCAACAAGCCATGGGCCTGCCCAAAACACGCGGCGATGCCGCCCACGCTTATCTCAGTCGTTTCGTAGAAGACATGAAAGCCAACGGCTTCGTGGCTGAGGCACTCAACCGACACAGCATCCAAGGCGCAAGCGTGGCCCCAGCAGCTTGAGGCGCTACAAACCGCCACGTGCGCCGGATCAGGGTCCGAATTTCAAGTCAGATATCTCATTTGTCCATTTATTGATTGTATTTGTTGCTATTATTTTTAAAAGTAATCGCTTCAGACTTTAGACGTGATACCGCCTGCGTGAAAGCGCTAGCGGAGGCAGTCAGCGCTGTTCAGCGGTGGAATAGTGGGTCAGCAAGAAGCGGCGCACGCGCTCGTCGGCGGTGAGGCCGATGCCGCGCTGCAGGGCCTCGTCGGCTGCGGCAACTTGGCCATTGCCACGCAGCACGTGTGCCCGTGCCACCCAGTAGGGCTGGTGTGAGGCCACGGAGATGCCTGAAGTCGGCGCGAGCAAGGCATCCAGCAGCTCGAGTGCTGCTGCCCATTGCCCCGTTTGTGCCACCGCCACGGCCTGCCCGACGCGAGCGCCGACGCTGCCTTGCTGCGCCACCAAAAGCGCGTACAGCTCGGCAATGGCGGCCCAGGGGGTCTGCCCGGTGAAGGCGCGCTGGTTGTGCGCCGATTGAATCGCGGCTTCGATCTGGAAGGGCCCTGGCTGGCGCAGCGACGCGGCGCGCCGCAAAGCCTCTTCGGCCATCAACATGGGCTCGCGTTGCCACAAGGCGCAGTCTTGGAGCGTCAAGGGCACGAACTCACCCTCGGGACTGAACTGCGCTGGCCGCCGGGCTTGCGCATGCAGCATCAGCGACAGCAGGCCCAGGGCCTCCGCATCATGGGGCTGCAATTGCACCACGACGTGCGCGAGAAACAATGCCTCTTCGCGCAGGCCGCTTTCAGCCTCGGGCGCGGGAGAAGCCGGATCGCTGCCGATGGTGTATGCGCCATACAGCGCTTCCAGCACGGCAGCGATGCGCGGGGGAAGCTCATCAGCTTGCGGCAATTCAAACGCCACACCGGCATCGCGAATCTTGGCCTTCGCGCGCACCAGCCGCTGTGCGAGCGTCGCCGGTGTTTGCAGGGTTGCGCGGGCGATGGTCTTTGCGTCCAGGCCCAGCACCGTTTGCAGCATCAAGGGCGCGTGTTCGCGCTCGGGCACAGCCGGATGTACGCAGGCGCACATGAGCTGCAAGCGCCGATCGGGGATGCTGGGCGGCGGCTCAGCGGGTGTGTCGTGGCCATCGAAGAGCGCCAGCACCTCGGGCGCCTGTTCCAGGCTGCGCCGCCTGTGCTGCTGCAAGAGTGCGCGTTTGGCGGTGGTCAACAGCCAGGCATCGGGCGCGCTCGGCACGCCGTCGCGCGGCCAATGGGTCAGAGCGGCAACAAAGGCCTCGGCCAGCGCGTCTTCGGCTGCGGCCAAATCGCGCCATTGCCAGGCGAGGTAAGCCACCAGCCGGCCGTAAGCCTCGCGCGCAGCACGCTCCGCTGCGGCCCAGGCGCTGGCCTCGGCAGAGGAACTCACGCCCAAGGCCTCAGGCAAGCTCTGCTCAACCGGCGCTGGGCGGCGGTGGCAGCACCGGCCGCACCTCGGTGTAGCCGGCGCTGGCATTGGGCGAGCGAGCCGCCCACTCCAAGGCTTGGTCGAGCGAAGGCACATCGATGACGAAGTAGCCACCCAGGTGTTCGCGGGTGTCAGCAAATGGCCCGTCCTGCACCTGGCGCTGGCCGTTCGCTACACGCACCGTTGTGGCGGTGCGGGCCGGTTGAAGGCCGTGGCCGTTTTTGACGCAGCCGCTGGCGTGCATCCCGCCCACATACGCCTGCCAAGCGCCCCAGTAGGCAGGGGCTTGGGCTGGGTCGTCGCGGCGGGCGGCTTCGGCGCTGGATTCAAAGAAGATGAGCATGTATTCCATGAAGGACTCGCTTTCAGTTGATTTTGGAAGTTTGACAGGAGGGTAGGAGACGCGTTGCACGTCTCCTTTGGCAGATGCACGAGTTCGTGCCCAATCGACAAGTCGGCGAAAGTTTTTTTCTGCTGCTGCTCGAAGAGGTCAGGTGCCGCGCATCGGAAAAGCACCACACCACCTTACGATGCCACTGCATTACCCTGCAGCAGCGAATTTCAAGCCAAACACCCGCTCTGTCCAGGCATTTATTACATCCATCGCTATGCTTTTTGAATCTCCGCCTCCAGCCAATCCAGCACCGGATACGCGCCTGGCAGGACGGAGTTGACGGTGAGAGGGAAGGTTTGCCAGCTCACTTGCTGGGCTTCTTGGGGGTGGGGGTGGCCGCTCCAGGCGAAGACTTTGCAGAAGTTGAGGCGCACGTGGGCATGCTCGTAGCTGTGGGTGGTGCTTCGCCATTCTTGGGTGTGGGCGAGGTCAATGGTGATGCCCAGCTCTTCTTGCAGCTCGCGCTGTAGGGCTTGGGGCACCGTTTCGCCCAGCTCTACCTTGCCGCCGGGGAATTCCCAGTACCCGGCATATACCTTGCCCACCGGGCGTGAGGCCATCAGCATCCGCCCAGAAGCATCGATGCAAATGCCAACGGCCACTTCGGTATAGGGTCGGGTGTCGGGGTTCATGGGGGTTGGGGAGCCTTTTTGAACGCCAAGGGCGCAAAGTCAACGCGAAGTGCGCGAAAGACAGCTCATTTTAGAAGGAAATCAACCTCTTTCCTGGTATTTATTCACTCTAATGCTCCCAAATATATAGCAATTGATTCGCTCGAAACATCTACTCTTTTGGACTTTTTTGCGTCTTTTGCGAAACCTTTGCGTCCTTTGCGTTCGGCTGTCCTTGCCCCTACGCCCTCAGTCTTCAGCCAAGCCCCCGCCGACCCAGGCCCTGGCAAATTGCTGGGCGACTCTGCCGCTTCGGCTGCCGCGTTCTAGGGCCCAGACTAGGGCTTTGGGTTGGGCGGCTGGGATCTCCGCTTCGCTTGCGCCCAAAGCTTTGAGCCACACCGCGCAGATGTCCAGGTATTCCTGCTGGCTGAAGGGGTAGAAGCTCACCCAGAGGCCAAAGCGCTCGGAAAGCGAGATTTTTTCTTCGATCACTTCGCCGGGGTGTACTTCACCGTCTGGTGTGTGCTTGTAGCTGAGGTTCTCGCTCATGTACTCGGGCAGCAGGTGGCGGCGGTTGCTTGTGGCGTAGATCAGCACATTGGGCGCGCTGCCGCTCACGCTGCCATCGAGCACCGATTTGAGCTGCTTGTAGCCGCCCTCGCCTTCGTCAAAGCTCAAATCATCGCAATACACGATGAATTTCTCAGGCCGGTTTGACACCACCGCAATCAAATCTGGCAAATCCACCAAATCGGCTTTGTCGACCTCGATGAGCCGCAGGCCTTGGGGCGCGTAGGCGTGCAAACATGCCTTGATGAGCGAGCTTTTGCCAGTGCCACGCGCGCCTGTAAGCAACACGTTGTTGGCGGGCTTGCCAGCCACAAACTGCGCGGTATTGCGCTCGATTTTTCGCTTTTGCGCGTCAATCGCCTGCAAATCGTTCAAACGCATCGGCGCTGGCTGCGCAACCGGCTCCAAAACGCCGTGGCCAGACGCCCGTTTGCGGTAGCGCCAAGCAATGGCGGCAGGGAAATCCGGGGCCGTGAGCGGCTGCGGCAACACCTGCTCAATCCGAGCCATCAAAGCCTCAGCCCGAAGCAAAAACTGTTCAAACGCTTGGTTCATGGGGAAAGGGAGTCTGGGCAGTTATGAACGCAAAGGGCGCGAAATGAACGCGGAGGGCGCAAAGCAAACAGCCAAAACTGGATTGACTCTGCGCCCTTTGCGTCAATTTTTGCGCACTTTGCGTTCAACTTGGATGCTCGGCTGCGTGGTTCTAAGAACGATAGTCCGCGTTGATTTTGACGTAGTCTTCGCTGAAATCGCAGGTCCATACCGTCTCGGCTACATGGCCACGGCCCAGGTGCACGGTGATTTGGATTTCGGGTTTGGCCATCACTGCCGCGGCATCGGCTTCTTTGTAGCTGGCCAAACGGCCGCCGTCTTGCACCACGTGGACATCGCCGATGTGCATGCTGATTTGGGTTTGGTCGAGGTCGGCGATGCCTGCGTAGCCCACTGCGGCCAAGATGCGGCCTAGGTTTGGGTCGCTCGCGTAAAGCGCGGTTTTGACGAGTGGGGAATGGGCGATGGCGTAGCAGGCTTTGAGCGCTTCTTCGCTGCTCGCCGCGCCTTCTACGCGCACGGTGATGAACTTGGTGGCCCCTTCGCCGTCTCGAACGATGGCTTGGGCAAGCTCGGTTGCTACCGCTTGCAGCGCAGCTTGGAGGGCTTGGCCTTCGGCGCTTTGCCAGCTCGTGATGGGCGCGTGGGCCGCCTGATTGGTGGCGATCACGGTGAAGCTGTCGTTGGTGGACGTGTCGCCATCGACGGTGATGCGGTTGAACGAGCCATCGGCCAGCGTTTTCACGATGCCACCCAGCATGCCGGGGGCCAGTTTCGCGTCTGTTGCCACAAAGCCGAGCATGGTGGCCATGTTGGGGCGGATCATGCCCGCGCCTTTGCTGATGCCCGTCACGGTGACCATCGCCCCGCCGATCTTCACTTGTCGCGAAGCGGCTTTGGGCACGGTGTCGGTCGTCATGATCGCGCTTGCCGCATCCGCCCAGCGAGCAGCGGCAGCACTTTGGATGGCCGCTGGCAGCGCGGCAATGATGCGCTCGCTAGGCAGGGTTTCCATGATCACGCCGGTGGAATACGGCAGGATTTGCTCAGGCGCCAAATCGAGCTGCTGCGCCATGCCGATGCAAGTTGCCATGGCGCGGGAGATGCCATCTGCGCCCGTCCCAGCGTTGGCATTGCCCGTGTTGATCACCAGTGCTCGAATGCCCATGCCGCGCTGCAAATGCTCGCGGCACAGCTGCACTGGCGCCGCGCAAAAGCGGTTTTGCGTGAACACGCCAGCCACTTGCGCGCCAGCGTCCAACAGCATCACCGTCAAGTCGTTTTTATTGGGCTTCCTCACATGCGCCTGCGCAATGCCAATGCGCACGCCAGGCACAGGAAGGATTCGCGAAGGATCGGGGGCGGAGAGGTTGACGGGCATGGGTGCTAGGGATCAGGGGAAGTAACGCGAAAAACGCGGAAATTACGCGAAAGACGCAAAAAAACAGCCTTAAAAAGTTGGCTGCGGCGTTCGACCGCAACTTTGGATGCAAAATATCACCACTGTCCTAGAATTATAAGCATCCGATGCTACACAATTAATAGCGCATATCCTCGGTGGTCGCGTGCCACAGCCCACCAATTTCCGGCTGTCTTTTGGCGCTTTTCGCGTGTTTCCCGCGTTTTTCGCGTTACGGCTGCCCCTTCCCCCTGGGTCTTAACTCAGCTTCCCGTGGCAGTGTTTGTATTTTTTGCCGCTGCCGCAGGGGCAGGGGTCGTTGCGGGCGATATTGGCAAAGGGGTTCACGGTGTTTTGATCCACCACCGTTTGCGCTTCGCCTGATTCATCGGGGGCGGTGTAGGTCACGTTTTGGATGTTGTCGGCTTTGGCTTCCAAATCGTGGGTGGCCTGCTCGATTTGCTCGCTGGATTGCACGCGCACCATCAGCAAAATCTTGGTGACTTCGTTTTTCACCATGTCGAGCAACTGGCTGAAAAGCTCGAATGCCTCGCGCTTGTATTCTTGCTTGGGCTGCTTTTGCGCATAGCCGCGCAAATGGATGCCTTGGCGCAAATAATCCAGCGCGCTCAAGTGATCTCGCCACTTGCTGTCGATGCTTTGCAGGATCACCATGCGCTCGAAATTGGTGAATTGCTCTTCGCCCACCAATTCCAGTTTTTGCGCATACACGGTATCGGCCGCTTCGATCACTTTGGCCAAAATGTCTTCATCGGTGATGGAGGCGGATTCCTTCACTTGGCTTTGCAAATCGAGCGTGATCGCCCAATCGTCGGCCAAGGTTTTTTCCAGGCCTGGCAAATCCCATTGCTCTTCCACCGATTGCGGCGGCACGAAGGCGTGCACCACATCGGTGAAGCAGCCGTGGCGCAGGCCGGTGGTGGTGTCTTTGAGCAGCTCCGCATCCAAAATTTCGTTGCGCTGCTGGTAGATCACCTTGCGCTGATCGTTGGCCACATCGTCGTATTCCAGCAATTGCTTGCGCACATCGAAATTGCGGGCTTCCACTTTGCGCTGGGCTGATTCGATGCTGCGCGTGACCATCCCCGCCTCAATCGCCTCGCCATCGGGCATGCGCAGCTTTTCCATGATGCCTTTGAGCCGCTCACCCGCAAAAATGCGCATCAGCGAATCGTCAAGGCTCAAATAAAAGCGTGAGGAGCCGGGATCGCCCTGGCGGCCGGCGCGGCCACGCAATTGGTTGTCGATCCTGCGGGATTCGTGGCGCTCGGTGGCGATGATGCGCAAGCCGCCAAGCGATTTCACTTGCTCGTGCAGCGCTTGCCAGCCCTCGCGCAGGCTGGCGATCTGTGCGGCTTTGTCGGCCTCGGGCACGGATTCGTCGGCTTCCAGCGCGGTGATGCGCTTTTCAACGTTGCCGCCGAGCACGATGTCTGTGCCACGGCCTGCCATGTTGGTGGCAATCGTGATCGAGCCGGGCGCGCCGGCTTGGGCAATGATGTCGGCTTCGCGCGCGTGCTGCTTGGCGTTCAGCACCTCGTGCTTCAAGCCCGCTTCTTGCAGCAGCGTGGAGATGATTTCAGAGTTTTCAATCGACGACGTGCCGACCAGCACGGGCTGGCCGCGTTGGTGGCACTCTTGGATATCCGCAATCGCTGCCACGTATTTTTCTTGCGTGGTTTTGTAAACCCGATCCTGGCCGTCGGTGCGGCTGCTTGGTTTGTTGGGCGGCACCACAATCGTTTCCAGGCCGTAGATTTCCTGAAACTCGTAGGCCTCGGTGTCGGCTGTGCCCGTCATCCCGGCCAGCTTGCCGTAGAGGCGGAAGTAGTTTTGGAAGGTGATGGAAGCCAGGGTTTGGTTCTCAGCCTGAATTTCCACACCTTCTTTGGCTTCCACAGCCTGGTGCAAGCCATCGCTCCAGCGGCGGCCTGTCATCAAGCGGCCCGTGAACTCGTCGACGATGATGACTTCGCCTTGCTGCACCACGTAATGCTGATCGCGGTTGTAGAGGTTTCTGGCGCGCAAGCTGGCATACAGGTTGTGCACCAGCGTGATGTTGGCCGGGTCGTAGAGCGATGCACCTTCGGCCAGCAGGCCTGCATTGCTGAGCATGCGCTCGGCGTTTTCGTGGCCCTGCTCGGTGAGGTAGATCTGCTGGGATTTTTCATCCACAGTGAAGTCGCCGGCCTTGATCACGCCCAAGCCAGTGCGCGGATCGGCTTCACCTTCTTGGCGCGTGAGCAGCGGCGCGATGCGGTTCATCGTGAGGTACACGTCGGTGTGGTCCTCGGCTTGGCCGCTGATGATGAGCGGGGTGCGCGCTTCGTCGATCAGGATCGAGTCCACCTCGTCCACGATGGCGTAGGCCAGGCCGCGCTGCACGCGGTCGGCCTTGTCGGTCACCATGTTGTCGCGCAGGTAGTCGAAGCCGTATTCATTGTTGGTGGCGTAGGTGATGTCGGCGCGGTAGGCCTCTTGCTTTTGCTCTCTGGGCATTTGCGCGGTGTTGATGCCCACGCTCAATCCGAGGAAGTTGTAGAGCTTGCCCATCCAAGTGGCATCGCGCGCAACCAGGTAGTCGTTCACGGTGACCACGTGTACGCCTTTGCCGGTGAGGGCGTTCAGGTACACAGCCAAGGTGCTGGTGAGCGTTTTGCCCTCGCCGGTGCGCATCTCAGGAATTTTTCCCTGGTGCAGCGCCATACCGCCGAGCAACTGCACATCGAAGGGGCGCATCTTCATCACGCGCTTGGAGGCTTCGCGCACGGTCGCAAAGGCTTCAGGCAAAAGCTGATCCAGCGTTTCGCCTGCGGCAAGGCGTTGCTTGAACTCATCGGTTTTGGCTTTGAGGGCTTCGTCGCTCAAGGCTTCGTATTGCGATTCCAGGCCATTGATCTGGGTAACGGTTTTGCGCATCTGCTTCAGCAAGCGGTCGTTGCGGCTGCCGAAAATGCGGGTGAGGAAGTTAGTGGCCATGAAAGCGTTCGTTGTGGCAGGAAGCCGACTGCGTTGAATGGCAGCCAAGCGTCTGTTCAGATGGCGGCGCAAACACAGAGTTCAAGCGGTAGAAATCGCCAACTCCATGCGCTGCGCGCCCGTATTCGAGCAAACCCTCGATTCTAAGCGGCGCGGGTGTTGCGCAGTTTGGGGATTCGGACCAGGGCGCGCTCAGCGCAACTGCACCGCGCCGGGACGAGAAGGCGGCTCATTGCCGCTTCGCAGTTGCACGGGCTGCTGCCTGCCCGCTTGGCCGACTTGGCCGACTTGGCCTGCTTGAGCGCGCGTGGTGCGCGAGTCAGCCACTGCGGGAGGCGATGCGTTGGCCGCCAAAAATTTGCCCGGATCCTGCGGCACGCCCTGCACCAGCACTTCAAAGTGCAAATGCGGCCCCGTGGAGCGGCCGGTGGAGCCCACTTCGGCGATCTTTTGCCCGCGCTTGACGACATCGCCGCGTTGCACGTGCACGCGCGACGCATGGGCGTAGCGTGTGATCAGCTCGTTGCCGTGGTCCACCTCCACCAAGTTGCCATACGCAGGATGCCACTCTTGCGCCACGACGATGCCGCCAGCGGCCGCCAAGATCGGCGTGCCGGGATCGGCTTGGAAATCCAGGCCCGTGTGTAGCGCGCTGCGCCCGGTGAAGGGGTCCGAGCGCCAGCCAAACGGGCTGCCCACGCTGCCTTCGATCACGGGCGGCTGGGTGGGCAGCAAAAATCGCTTCATGCGCTGTTCAAATAGCCGAGATTCGGCCAAGGTGAGCAAATCCATGCGCTGGCCTGTGAGCGCTTCCACGGCAGCAAGGCTTTGCTGAAGCTCCGCCAAACTGCGCGGCTGCTCAAGCGCTACACCGCCCTTGCCCGCAGGCCGGGCCGCTGAGCTGACGCCCTGAGGCCGAATTGCTGAGCTCGCGCCCGCAGGCGCGGTGGCACCCGGCGCTGGCACCGCCAAGCCCGCAAGGCCAGAGACGCGCTCCACCAGCGATTCGTACTCCATCAGCTTGCCCTGGGTTTCGCCGACGCGTTTGGCCAGCACGCCGATGTTTTCGCGCACGAAGCGCTCGCGCTGCTCGGCCTCATCCTTGGTGACGAGCCGCACCAATTGACTCACCACCGGCCAGCCGTTGCGCGCGCCGGTGAGGAAAACCCAGTGGTAAATCGCCACAGCGAGCAGCACCAAGAAGAGGGCCCCGGCGCTGCCTACCGCCAAAAGGCGGGCGCCGCTCAAGTGGATGGGCTTGGCTTTGGCAAGCCAGGCGTCCGTGATAATCATGTGCATCGCAACTACTCCAAGCTCTGCGCCTCGTGCGGCGCGGGCATTCAGGCCAAAGATGCGCAACTCGTACCCCGCCGCATCTCAGCCCAAACGCGCTGTGCCAATTGTGACGGCTGCGCAAGCCCAGCCCACTTTGGCACGCATGCTGGCTGCCCAACGGCAATCCGAAGCGCTTTGGGCCAGCGCCGCGCCGCAAATGCCTGAGCCGCTGCGCGGCAGCATTCGGGCTGCGGCCTTGGATGAAACGAGCTGGTGTTTGCTGGCACCCACGTCTGCACTTGCTGCCAAGCTGCGGCAGATGCAGCCGGTGCTGATCGCGCACGCGAAAGCCCAAGGCTTGGGAATCGCGCAACTGCGCATCAAGGTGATGACAGCGCCCCGTTGAACTACCGGGGCCCGGGGCGTGGAAAATTGGTGCCGATTGTCGGGATCGAACTGACGACCTACCGCTTACAAGGCGGTTGCTCTACCACTGAGCTAAATCGGCGAAAACTGTGTGGCCAAAACCAGGTCGAAAACTTGAGTTTGACGCAAATTCATGCGGCTTGGCGCGAGGTCTGAAGTGTAGCGGAGCGCTCTACTTCACACGCTTGAGCGCGGGCCGGCCGCTGGGGCTAGGCGGGCTGGGCGGCGGCGAACCGTCTGGCCCGTCATCTGGCGGCACGGGCTGGCTGGACTCCTTGCCAGGGCCAGCTGACGCGTTGTCCGTCGCCGCAGGCTGCGCGGCCTGTGGCTCGGCCTCGGGCGCTTGCCCCACCAACTGGAACACCCGCGCACCAGTCGGTGGCGCACTGGCCGCTGGCTTTGCGATGCCGGGTGGCACAGGCGTGAACGAACGCGGCCCAGCAGCATGATCGAAAGGCAGCACGGGAAAGGCCATGCCCTGGCCGTTTTCCAGCGCGTAGATCGCGAGCACGCGGTGCATGGGCACCATGATTTCTCGCGACACGCCGCCGAAGCGGGCCTTGAACTCGATGTACTCGTTGCCGAGCTTCAGGCCAGAAGTGGCATCAAAGCTCACGTTCAGCACGATCTCGCCGTTGCGCACGTATTCGCGCGGCACTTGCACACTGTCGTCCACCTGCACGGCCACATAGGGCGTGTAGCTGTGGTCGCTGCACCACTCGTAGATCGCGCGCACCAAGTAAGGCCGCGTGGATTGGGAATCGAGTGGGTTGGTCATGGCAATTGGGCGAAGAGGCAAACGCAGTAAACCGAGAGGCTTACTTGCGCATCACCTTCTCAGAAGGCGTGAGCGCTTCGATGTAAGCCGGGCGCGAGAAGATGCGCTCGGCGTACTTCAGCAGCGGTGCGGCGTTTTTCGAGAGGTCAATGCCGTAGTAGTCCAAGCGCCACAAAAGCGGTGCGAGCGCCACGTCGAGCATCGAGAAGTTGTCACCCAAAATGAACTTGTTCTTGATGAACACAGGTGCCATTTGCGTCAGGCGATCACGGATGTGCGAACGCGACTTCTCAAGCACCTTGTCGTTGCCCTTGAGCGCACGGTTTTCCAGGTGCGTGACGTGCGTGAAGAGTTCTTTTTCGAAGTTGAGCAAGAACAAGCGCACGCGAGCGCGGTCCACGGGGTCGCCGGGCATGAGCTGCGGGTGCGGGAAACGCTCGTCGATGTACTCGTTGATGATGTTCGATTCGTACAGGATCAGATCGCGCTCAACCAAGATGGGCACTTGGCCATACGGGTTCATCACATTGATGTCTTCGGGCTTGTTGTACAAGTCCACATCACGGATTTCGAAATCCATGCCTTTTTCAAACAACACGAAACGGCAGCGGTGGGAGAACGGACAGGTCGTCCCAGAATAAAGCACCATCATGGCAAAAGCCCCTTCAAATCGATCAGATCGGGTTGGTCAAAAAATCAAAAGGGCCGCCGCAAGCGCAAGTGGCTGCCAGCGGCCCGTGCAGGACACAAGGCCTGCGCGCGATACGCTTACTTCACATCTTTCCAGTACGCCGCATTCAAGCGCCAAGCGATCACGATGAAACAGCTCAGAAAAATGAGCACCCAGACGCCAATGCGCACGCGCTGGTTTTGCGCGGGCTCGCCCATCCATTGCAAATAGCCCACCAAATCGCCCACGGCTTGGTCGTACTCGTTTTGGGTGAGTTTGCCGGGCTTCACGGTATCCCAGCCGCTGAAGGCTTTGGCTTCGTGGCCGTGGCTCATCACGGTTTTCATGATGGGCGAGCGCTCGCCTTGCAGCTCCCACAGCGGGTTGGGCATGCCAATGTTGGGATAGGCCAGGTTGTTCCAGCCGGTGACTTTGGTGTCATCGCGGTGGTAAGTACGCAGCAGGGTGTAGAGGTAATCCGGGCCCGAGCCTTTGCCCACGGCCGAGCGCGAGCGGGCAATCACGGTGAGGTCTGGCGGCAGGCCACCAAACCACTCTTTGGCCAGCTTGGGATCGATGGACGCCTTCATGGTTTCGCCGACTTTGTCGGTGGCAAACATGAGGTTGTCTTTGATTTGTTTTTCACTGAGGCCGATGTCGCCCAAGCGGTTGTAGCGCATGTAGGCCGCGCTGTGGCAGCTCAAGCAGTAGTTGGCAAAGAGCTTGGCGCCGTTTTGCAGAGCGCCCAGCTCATTGGTGCGTGAAGGGGCTTTGTCCCAAGCGATGCCATCGCCTGCGGCTTGAACCTGGCTGGCCGACAGGGCCAGGCCCAGCACCGTGAGGAACGCGAAGAAGATTTTTTTCATGGTTGTGGCTTCGTAGCGGTATCAGTGGGCTTCAAAGGTAACGCGCTCGGGCACGGGCTTGAACTCGCCTAACGCGCTCCACCAAGGCATCAGCAGGAAAAAGCCGAAGTAATACAAGGTGCCGACTTGGCTCACGCGCTCACCGATCACGGAAGGTGGCTGGATGCCCAGGTAGCCCAGGATCACGAAATTGATGACGAAGATGCCGTAGAGGTATTTGTGCCAATCGGGGCGGTAGCGGATCGATTTGGCTGGGCTGTGGTCAAGCCACGGCAATCCAAACAAAATCATCGTGGAAGTACCCATCACCACCACGCCCCAGAACTTGGCTTCAAAGGAGTAGAGCAGCACACAAGCCACCACGGCAGCGCCGAGCACCACAGCTTTGAGCACGCCAGTGACGAGGTTTTTCGCAACGACCAAGATGGCACCGAGCAGGGTGATGGCCATGAGCGCATAAACCATCTGATCGGTGGTGGCCCGCAGCATGGAATAAAACGGCGTGAAGTACCACACCGGCGCAATGTGCGCAGGCGTTTTCAGCGGATCGGCTGGGATGAAGTTGTTGAACTCCAAGAAGTAGCCGCCCATTTCTGGTGCGAAGAAGATGATCGCCGAGAAGATCAGCAAGAACACGCTCACACCCAGCAAATCGTGCACGGTGTAGTAGGGATGGAAGGGGATGCCATCGAGCGGGCGACCAGTCTTGGGATCCTTCGTGGCTTTGATTTCCACGCCATCGGGGTTATTCGAGCCCACTTCGTGGAGCGCAATGATGTGTGCGGCCACCAAACCGAGCAGCACCAAGGGAATCGCGATCACGTGGAAGCTGAAGAAGCGATTGAGCGTGGCATCGCTCACCACGTAGTCGCCGCGAATCAGCAAGGCCAAATCCGGGCCGATGAAGGGCACGGCTGCGAAGAGGTTCACGATCACCTGCGCGCCCCAGTAGCTCATTTGGCCCCAGGGGAGCAGGTAGCCAAAGAAGGCTTCTGCCATCAAGCACAAGAAGATCGCGCAGCCAAACACCCACACCAATTCGCGCGGTTTGCGATAGCTGCCATACAGCAGGCCACGGAACATGTGCAGATACACGATCACGAAGAAGGCCGACGCGCCGGTGGAGTGCATGTAGCGCACCAGCCAGCCCCAAGGCACATCACGCATGATGTATTCCACCGATGCGAAGGCCAGATTCGCATCGGGCTTGTAGTGCATCACGAGGAAGATGCCGGTGACGATTTGGATCACCAGCACCAAGAGCGCGAGCGAACCAAAAAAGTACCAAAAATTGAAGTTTTTGGGCGCGTAGTACTCGCCCACATGCTCGTTCCACAGTTTGGTGAGCGGGAAACGGTTGTCAACCCAGTTCAGCGCTTTGTCTTGAATGGGCGCGTTGGGGGAAATTTCTTTCATCTCGGCCATGAGTCGTGTCCTTGTGTGCTGTGCAGTGCTCAGGCTTGGGCTTTGGTTTCGCCGATCACCAAAGTGGTGTCGTTCACATACATGTGCGGCGGAATTTCCAAGTTGTCAGGCGCGGGTTTGTTTTTGAACACGCGACCTGCGATGTCGAACGTGGAGCCGTGGCAGGGGCAGAGGAAGCCGCCTGACCAGTTGTCGGGCAGAGAAGGCTGTGCGCCGGTTTGGAACTTGTCCACAGGCGAGCAGCCCAGGTGCGAGCAAATGCCGACCGCCACAAAAATTTCTGGCTTGATCGAGCGATGCTCGTTGCGGCACTCCTTCATCGGCGTGACTTCATCAGCTTTGCGCTTGGACTCAGGATCGGCCACTTCAGCGGCAGTCTTCTTCAGCGAAGCCACTTGCTCAGGCGTGCGCTTCACGATCCAAACGGGCTTGCCGCGCCATTCCACGGTGAGTTTTTCACCGGGTTTCAGATCCGCAATGTTGACTTCGACGGCCGCGCCGGCGGCTTTTGCGCGCTCGGAGGGCTGAAATGTGCTCACGAACGGCACGGCAGTTGCGGCCACGCCTGCACCGCCGGCGGCGCAAGTGGTCATGATCCAGGTGCGGCGCGATTTGTCCACACCTTGGGCGCTGGCAGAGCTCATGGATTCCTCATTGTTTTGGGGCCGATGCCTTGGGCAGTCGGCAGACTGCGGCACCAAGCGAGCAGGGTTCAAGCAAATTTGGGATAACCCTAGATTCTACCGGACGCGTCAAGCCCTGAGCGGGCGGTCTATCGGTGCGCTGACGCGCTTCAGGATCGTGCAGCCTAGGCATCAACCAAGTCAAAAGTAGTACAAGTACGAGTTGTTCGCCGCACAAATCCTCTGTAACCTCGGGGTTTTCTTTCCCGATTCAGGAGTTTGTCATGGGCATGATGCAAGAGTTCAAAGAATTTGCGATGAAAGGCAGTGTGGTTGATCTGGCCGTTGGCGTGATCATCGGCGGCGCTTTCGGCAAGATCGTCGATTCGCTGGTGAAAGACTTGATCATGCCCATCGTGGGCAAGATTTTTGGTGGCTTGAACTTCACCGAGAAATTCATCGTGCTGGCCGCACCAGCAAAACCGGTGGAAGGTGCCGCCACCTACGAAAGCCTCACCAAAGCGGGTGCAAATCTGCTGGCCTACGGCAACTTCATCACCATCCTGATCAACTTCATCATCCTGGCCTTCATCATTTTCATGATGGTCAAGGCCATGAACTCCGCAAAACGGGCCGAGGCACCCGCGCCCGCGCCCGCGCCCGCCCCAGCAGCACCGGCTGAAGACGTGCTGCTGCTGCGCGAAATCCGCGACTCGCTGAAGAAGTAAGCCCGCCAGCGTGCTCGGCAGCGCCCGCGCGCCGCTCCGAACACACGAAAAGCCGCTCTTTGTGGCTTTTTTTCGTCTTTTTCTACCTCTGTCCCTGATTTCATTGCATGTATTGCTACATATTAAATAGCATTCAAGAAGTCCAGACCTGCCATGCCACAATGGCGAAATGAACCAATCAGTTCAAAAGCAACCCGCCCGGTCCAAACCCACGCGCACCAACGACCCCGCGCGCACCACCGCAGAAATTCTGGCTGTGGCCACGGCCGAATTCGCTGAACGCGGCTTGGCCGGCGCGCGCATCGATCGCATCGCCGAACTCACCCGCACCAGCAAGCGGATGATTTACTACTACTTCGAGAGCAAGGAAGGCCTGTACCTCGCCGTGCTGGAAGAAGCCTACCGGCGCATGCGCAGCATCGAGTCTGGGCTCCACCTGGCCGATTTGCCACCCGAACAGGCCCTGTCTGCACTCGCTGGTTTCACCTTCGATCACCACCACAGCAACCAGGCCTTCATCCGCCTGGTGATGAACGAAAACATGGAGCGGGCGCAGTATTTGGCGAAGTCGCAGCAGATGCAAGAGCTCAACGTGTCGGTGCTCGACGTGATCGACGAGCTCTACGCCCGAGGAGTCGCCGAAAGCGTGTTCCGCACGGGCATCACCGCGCTCGACATCCATGCGGTGATCTCCGCGCTCACGGTGTTCAACGTGTCCAACCAATACACCTTCGATTTCATTTTCAAGCGCGATGGCCAAGCCCCCGCGCAACTCGCCGCTCGCCGCCAAACGGTGGTGGATGTGGTGATGCGCTTCGTTTGCTTGGCGCGCTGAACGCGGCAAGAGCATCGCGCAAACCGCTACGGGTTATCCACAACTACTTAAAACTAACCAGTTCGTACAAAATTAGGCATCCCTGCTGAAGCGATGCCAT